>JAJAZB010000158.1 GCA_026785975.1 Cytophagaceae bacterium
GGATCTGCAACACCCGGCGGATTTCTTCGTCGCGCCCGATGACCGGGTCGATTTTCCCTTGCTGCGCAAGCTGGTTGAGGTTGATGCTGTACCGTTCGAGCGAGCGGTACTTGGCTTCGGCGTTTTGGTCGTTCACGGGATTATTTTTTCCTCTCAATTCCTTGATGGCCGTTTTCAGGCCGTTTTCAGTGATTTTGTTGTCTTTCAATAACGTGGCCACGGTGTCTTTGCCAGCCGCGATACCCAGCCAGAGCAGTTCGACGCTCACAAATTCGTCGCCGAATTCCTTCGTCAAACTTTGTGCCTTTGCCAGGGCGGCGTTGAGGTCGTTGCTCAAATACGTCTGGCCCTGCGCCCCGGAGCCGCTAACTTTCGGGTAGCCGCTGGTGATGGCTTCGAGTGTGCGGCTGAGCATCTGCGGTTGCCCCGGAGCGCCGGCCGCGTTCACTTTCCTGAGCAAAAAGGCGGAGGTTTCGGGGTCTTCTTCCAACAGCGCCTTCAACACGTGGCCGGTTTCAACGGTCTGTTGCTGGGCCGCCTGAGCCATTTGCGCCGCGTGCTGAATGACCTCCTGCGCCTTGATGGTGTACTGATTGAAGTTCATGGTTTTTAGGGGTTGATTGATTCGTCTTTTGATCATCAAAACGCTTTCCAGAGGAAATTATCAGACTTTTTGACCGAAATTAATGGGTTTTGATTGAGAATTTAAGCCAAAATGACTTGAAATATCCCGTAGGTTTGCGCTCGCAAAATTCGCTCTTTTCCGTTAACCTTGTAAAAAAAGAACCGCAATGGAAACTGTCGTTGAACAAACCGACTACGAACTCGAGCGCGGGAAACCCATACCGAGTAAAAACCACGGGAAATTGCAGGCACGCTTGTCGCAAACCCTACTCAACGGATACGAGCATCAGTACGATGTTCAATCCGAAACCAGTTTGCGGCTCTCGACTGGCGACGTAGTCCCCGATCTTTCCATTTTCCCCCCCGAAGAATCCGACTGGCTTGATGATGAAGTTCGGGTGAGTAAGGCGCCGCTGGGCGTCATCGAAATTCTTTCCGTGACGCAGGGTATCCAGGAGTTAATTGATAAACTTGACGTGTACTTCGAGGCGGGTGTGCAATCGTGCTGGATTGTGCTGCCCACCTTCCGAACTATTCACGTTTTTTACGCTAAACATGAGTATAAAACGTTCACGGAAGGAATCTTACGCGACGAAAAGCTTGACATTCAAGTGGATTTGGGCGTTATTTTTCGTTGAAAATCTACCAATTAAATGGCCCCGAATAGTCGGGGCCATTTTTTTTCACAACAACTTAAACCGCAAATCTTCCCGACCCGAACGAGTATTCAAGGCCCGATGACTCTTATTCTCCAACCTGAAAAGTTGTGTAACTTTACCACGATGAATACTGCATTTTTGAGCCGAATTACGATTAACCCCAATCAGTGCGGTGGTAAGCCCTGCATTCGCGGGATGCGCATTCGAGTGACCGACGTGCTGGATTTACTGGCAAATGAAGTTTCGCCGCAGCAAATCGTGGACGAAGAATTGCCTGATTTGGAATTGGCGGATGTATACGCTTGCCTTGCCTACGCTTCGGCGAAACTCAACCATCCGGTTTTGCTGGTAGGATGACCCTATTACTCGACGCTCAACTAACACCAGGTTTAGCCCGCTGGGTAACTGGACGATTCGGGTATACGTGTTACTCGCTTCGACACATGGATCTTCACACCGCTGAGGATTCCGAAATCTTCTTTAAAGCGCGGGAGATGAATGCCGTGGTCATCACCAAGGACAGCGATTTTCTGAAATTGCTTGACCGATTCGGGCCACCACCAAAAATCATCTGGCTAACTTGCGGCAATACATCGAACCAACGGATGCGTGAAATTTTTGAAAAACACCTCGTTCAGGCCACCGCATTTCTTGAAACTTCCAACCTCGTTGAAATCACGGGCGTCTTCCTCAGAACAACTTAAACTGCAACCCCTCCCGCCGGAACTGCGTCAGATCGTAATTCGGCATTTCCCGTCCGGCCATGTACTTCCGGCGGGCCAGCGCGTGAAGTTGGGCGATGTTTTCGGCTAATTTTCCTTCGCCCATCATCCGGGTTACCCAGCGGCTGTCGTTCAACTGCCCGCCGTGGCAGTCGCGGATTTGCGCCAGCACTTTATCGGCGCGGTCGGGGAAGGCTTTGCGAATCCAGTCTTCAAAAAGCGTGGCAATCGCTCCGTTGAGGCGGACGATGGTGTAGCCCGCCGAGCGCGCACCGGCCTGGGCAGCGGCTTCGATGAGTTTCGGAATTTCGTGGTCGTTGAGGCCGGGAATGAGTGGGGCCGTCATCACGCCGACGGGCACACCCGCCTCGCTGAGTTTGCGGATTACGGCTAACCGCCCGTTGGCCGTGACCGTGCGCGGCTCCATCGCCTGCCGTAAGCTTTCGTTGAGGGTCGTCAGGGAAATGTAAACGTGTACGAGGTTCCGTTCGGCGAGTTCCTGCAATAAATCCAGGTCGCGTAGAATCAAGGCATTTTTGGTGATGATCCCCACGGGATTGCGGTATTTGGCGAAGACCTCCAGCAAACCCCGCGTCAATTTAAACTTGCGCTCGGCGGGCTGGTAGCAATCCGTGTTGCCCGATAGTTCGATGGGCGAGGGCTTCCATTTTGGTGATTTGAGCAAGTCGTCGAGCATCTGCGGGGCCGTGTGTTTGACCATGATTTTGCTTTCAAAATCCAACCCCGCCGAAAAGCCCCAATATTCGTGGGAATTGCGGGCGTAACAATAAATGCAACCGTGCTCGCAGCCCTGGTACGGGTTGATGGACTGTCCGGCTGGAATATCGGGGCTGTTGAAGGTACTGAGAATCTTCTTGGGTGTTTCCGTCAGAAATTGCGTCTTGGGGCTGGGCAATAGTTCTTCCGGGTCGGCACCTTCCTCGTCGGACTCGACGCGGTATTTTAAAAAATGATTGGCCGTGTTTTGCTGCGCACCCCGGCCTTTTCGGTAGTTTTCGGAGGGAGTTTTCATGCCGGGCAAGGTACTGCCTTGACCGTTAATTATGTACTATTTAGTTGTTAATCATAATATAAAATTCAATCAGCAAAGGGTCTGGGACGGAAAAAGTGCCAACCGATGATTCATTGGAATAGTTACCAAAAATGGCGGCCAGTACTCCTCCGACGAGCGGGGCAGTCAGATGAAGACGTACATTTACAATCAGGGAGTTGGTTCATTCTCTAAACCATTCCGAAAAATTGAATCCAGTAAAACGAGAAATTCAAGTAGCCAGGATTGCCTTTGGCAAACAACCGCTTTGGCAAAAAATTGGCAAGTACGCGTTCCTCATTGCCATCCTGGCAATTTTTTACAACACCAGGTATTTCTGGTGGGCGGAGGGGTTTATGAATTTTTGTGACCTAAAGCACTTTTGGGGTCAAAAAGAGTAGCGCACCCAACAAAAAAACGGCGTCCCGCTAGGATGTGGCGGGACGACGTTTAAGCGCTTAAGCGCCTCCGTTCGGGCTTTTACAAGTGCAAATCCGATAATTTAAAATCGGTGTAGCGGGCCTTGTTGTAGTACGCCAACGCGACGATGCCGAGAATCAGCACCGCCCCGACGAGTGAACCCGTGGTGGCCATTTGTTTTTTACCTTCTTTTTCGTGCTGGCCATTGCCGTTTGACGGCCGCGCCATTTGTTTGCGAACATTAGCCGTTATGAACGGGTCGGGCATCACGCGCGACATCGCAACCTGGGCTTTGTTCATCATCCCCGACACCACTTTGTCTTTGCCGCTCATCAGCGCCTCGTAGCCATCGCGGGCTACGTCCGCAGCGTCGGTTTTCATGGCTTGCTTGTGGGCGACGGTGCCATCGGCCCCGGCCCGGTTGAAGAAATCGGTGTTGGTCGCGCCGGGCATGAGCGCCGTCACGGTGATGTCGGTGTCCTTCAATTCGTTGCGAAGGGCTTCCGAAAATGACAGAATAAAAGCCTTCGTGGCCCCGTACACGGCCATCAGCGGATTGGGAAGCACCGAAGCCACTGAGGCCAGCATCAGAATTTTCCCTTCATTGCGGGTAGTCATGTCTCTCAGAAACAACTTGGTCAGATGAACGAGCGCGGTGACATTGGTTTGAATCATCGACAGTTCCTTCTGCAAATCGGTTTCCGTGGCAAACATTCCGTATTCGCCAAACCCGGCGTCATTGACCAACACATTAACCCGAATGCCCTGATTGTTCATCTCGTTGTAAACCCGTTGGGGTGCGTCGGGTTGGGCCAAATCCGCCCCTACGACGGTAACTTTTCCCAGCCCGTACTGCTGGGTGAATTCGTTAGCAATCTCGTTTAATCGGTCGGTATTGCGTGAAACGAGCACGAGGTTGTAGCCATCCTGGGCGAAACACCTGGCCAGTTCGTAGCCAATGCCACTCGATGCCCCGGTGATGAGGGCGGTTTGTCCGTTGATTTTCATGGGCAATTTTAGATGAAGTTGGTTTTGAAATAGCCGCAATTCGGGTTGAGTTCTTACCAGATTGCAGCCGGAAAAGATTGGTGAAAATTAATTCCAGTCACTGCGGCGGTTGCGGCCCAAAGCCAGCCAGGTTAGTACGCCAGCGGCGACAACGCCAGCTATCGTGTATTGGGTAATTTTTTTCTTGCGCTCCGCATCCGGGTCGTAGGGTTCCATCAGGTCGCGCATGGCGGCGGCCATCAGGCTACCCGGCAACATACCCGCACCAACGGCCTGCACTTTGTTTTTGAAACCCGACACCACGCGGGGCACCCCACTCATTAGCCCCTCATAGCCATCTCGGGCTACATCTTCGGGTTTGGAGAGTTTGGTATCCTGATACACTTTCGTGTCTTCGGCACCCGCTTTATTGAAAAAATCGGTGTCTGCCGCACCGGGCATTAGTATCGTCAGGGTGACGTTCGTGTCGTTGAGTTCGTTTTGCAACGCTTCCGTAAACGACAAAACAAAGGCTTTCGTTGCCCCGTACACGGCCATGAGTGGCGTTGGAATCAGTGAAAGCGTAGAACCGAGTTGTAGAATTTTTCCCTCATTCCGGGCCACCATGTCGCGCAGAAACAGCTTGGTTAGGTACACGAGTGAGGTCACGTTTACCTGAATAGTGTCCAATTCTTTCCGCAGGTCGCTCTCGACAAACTTCCCGTATTCACTCAAACCCGCATCGTTGACCAGAACATCCACCTGAATCCCCTGCTGTTGGCACTCCAGGTAAATCTGGTCGGCTGCGTCGGGCTGGGCGAGGTCCTTAGCCAGCACAGTCGCGTTGATGCCGTGCGCCTGAGTGAGTTCGTCGGATAGTTGCTGAAGAACTTCTTGCTGGCGAGCCACCAAAACGAGGTTGTAACCATCCTGGGCGAACAGTTTGGCAAATTCACGGCCAAAGCCACTTGAAGCGCCGGTAATGAGCGCGGTTTTTCCATTCATAATCGCTTGATTTAATTCTTGGCTGACCTTTTGGCTAAGAAAACTGTGCCATCCGGGTATCAACGAATTATTGACGCAGGGGCAAAAAGAAAGACCCGTCCCGATCCTGAGTACTCGGGAGGGACGGGTCTTCAACAAAGAAACAGAACGGCAAATGGCCCTCAGCGCTTCACAATTTTCACTTCGATGCGGTTTACGTTGGCCGCTTTGCCTAGCCCGGCGGCGTCGACGCGGATGAGGTCGATGCCCGAGGCAACCAGCCGGGATTTTACCGTCGTGGCGCGTTTAAGCGAGATGGCCTTCGCGTTGACCGAGTCCGTTGCGTAGCCGATAAGTCGTACCTGCATGAATGGATTTTTCTTCATCACCCCGGCCAACTCGTTGATGGACTGATCGGAACCGGATACCAGTTGAGCGGTGGCGGGCGCAAAAGCAACACCCGCCAACTCGAAGGTTCGGCCCGGCGCGGCGGCAGTTTGCAGGTAGGCGGTCAACTGAGAAGTCAACGCGCCGCCCGCCGGGGAGGTAGCGGCCGCTACCGAAGAGTCAGTAGCCGATGTCGTAGCCGGGCGGGAAAGCGAATCAGCCTGAGCCAACGTATCACTGACGGGGGTAACCTGTTCGGTTGGGAGCGTAGGTTCCTGCGTGGGTTCCGCATTTTCGGGGCGGTTCAGGTACCAGAACACCCCACCTCCCAACACCGCGAGGGCGATGACGGGCAGTGCCCAGCGTTTCCAGTTGTCACTGCGGGCTTCGTCGTCGAGGTCTTCAACAATCGGTACCGGTGCCGTTTTGGTCGTTGGAGTTCTCGGAACAACGGCGTTGGCCCGGCGCTGGGCGGCTACGCCCGAGGAGCGCATGGCGGCGTCCATTTCCTGCCAGTTGTCGATACCCAGTACTTCAAACATCTTGTCGCTCAGCCCGGTCGGAACCGTGCTGAGCCAGGTCTCACGCTGATCGGCCAGCAGGCCACCGAGTCCCTGCACGTCGAGGTTACGATCAACGACCTCGCGGCGAATCACGGCCAGCACCATCGGCATGGCCAGGCCCATCAGGTTGGTAGCCGACGAATTACGCACTTTGGCGTAGGTCGAAATCATGGTGGCCATCGAACTTTTCTTATCGGGCAGCAACTGACTCACCAGCCCGTTGCCGTGAGCGGCGAGTTGACTGGTGCGTTCGGGAGAATCAAGTACCTGCGGCAGATTTTCGAGTAGATGCCGTTCCGCTTCCGATTTTTGCAGGGTACGAAACAACTGGTCGAGGCCAGTTTCAGTGGAGGCCCGCTTCATCAGGCCACCGGCTACCGTCGTGAGCAACGTGTCGAAAGCCAGCCGGGTTTTTTCAGGGTTTTCGCTAACGAATAATGCAGTTTTTACCCGCATTTCCGGGGTAATCAAGTCTTTTAAAGTGCCAAAAAGATTCATATACTTGGTTTGGTTAGGGCTGCACTGGGTGCGAAATCCGGCCTCAATCCCAACCATCGTTGTACTTAGGTTTGGGTTTGGTGGCGGATTTCTTCTGGGCAACAGGCGCTTTACCGCCCGTGCCCACACCGATGGGTTGCTGGTCTTTATCGGCGCGGGTAAACACCCGGCTGACAATCTTCCAGTCATTGCCAACTTTGAGTAAGTTTAGATAATCAACGTACTTAAAATCAGCATATTCCGATTCGACCGTGGCCGTAGCCGCGTTGTTCAGGACGCTGTACGACAGGATCCGGGTGGTGCGGTCAAGTTTTTGGCCGATGCGCACTTTACTCATAAATTCCCGCTTGGTCGACGCCGTCGGGCGCCCGTCGCGGTTGATACTCATTTGCAAAACACCCCCGAAAAAAGCCCGGTTGAGGCGGGCAGTATCCTGGTTGGTACCGCCTTCGAGGTAATCAAGTAGCGTTCCTTTCACCAAAGCGTCATCGGTCTGGGCCTGAACGCGCCACGTAAGCCCGGCCATCAGGCCAAGCAACAAGAGTATAGCTTTCGGTTTCATAGGAAAACAGCGTTAGAGGATGGAAAAAACTACTGCTAATAACGGCAAAATTTGTGCAAGTATTTCAGAGATGTCCCCGCAAAAAAATAACTAAGTCCTGACCGAAGCAGAACCTGGCGGCTGGAGTCCTGAGGAAAATCAGGAATACGACCGACAGCCATCGGGATGATTGAATAACCCCTCACCGAACAGCACCGATGTTATCGAACCTTCGTTTTATCGATCCGGGTGGGCGTTTCGCGCCCCGCCACAATACCCCGCGCACTCAGCGCAATGGCCTGAATCGTGCGGGTGATGTTGCTGATATCGAGGGTTTCGAGTTCGTCGTCGACGGTGTGGTAAAACTTGTCGATGTCAATCTGGTCGGTCGAAATCGTGTGGGCCGGAACGCCCAGGCGGGCCAGGGTGGCGTTGTCGGACCGGTAAAAAAGATTTTGATCGGGGTAGGGGTCAGGGTGAAACGTAAAGGCTGTACCCTTTAGATTTTTTTGTAAAATTTTGCCAAAATCAGAGCGCTCGTACCCCGTGATGAACGCCGCATCCTTGCCGAATTTTGACACTTTACCAATCATCTCGATGTTGAACATCGCCACCACACTGTCGGGATTGAGTTGCTGCGAGAAATGCCGCGAGCCGTACCCGCCGATTTCTTCGGCCGTAAACGCCGCAAAAACCAGGGTGCGTGAATTACTCTTCAATTTCTTGAAATAACGCGCCAACTCGATGACGGCCGTTGTGCCGGAAGCATCATCATCGGCCCCGTTGGCGATGGAATCCCCGCTGACCTGCCCTAAAATACCGATGTGGTCGTAGTGGCCCGAAAACACGACGAGCTCCTTACGACGGGCGGGCGATTTACCGGGCAACATACCCACTAGGTTGGTCATCATAAAACGCTCGCGCTCCTGCGCGATTTGTACCTGGTAGGACGTGGCGGCAGTTTTGCCCAGTACAAACACCACCGAGCCAGTCTTGGGGGGACCATCGAGCAAGCGAATCCGGTTGTAATATCCCTGGGCGCGGCGAAACAGCGGCTCGTGGCTGGCATCGACAAGCACGAGCTTATCCGTGCTGTCTTCCATCATGCCGAAGGCCAGTCGCATGAAATTTTTCTCTTTGGTAATCTCCCGCACTGAGGCGTTGTTGTTCCAATCCACTTTTTCCTGATTAGAAACCACAATCAGATTTTCGGCGGGAATCACCTCGCCATCGACCGTCACGGTCGTGCCCGTCCGACGGATGCGCTCTTTGGGAAACTCCTGCCGAAAAGAGGTTGCGCCGGGCGGGGGATCGAGGCCAATCTTGAGAAATTCGGCTTCGATAAAAGCCGCCGCCTTGTCGATTCCCCCCGGCAGTAACGAACTTCGCCCGCCCAGGCTGTCCGCCGAAAGCGTACGAATCAGGCGGGTTACATTGGTTTCATGAATGAGTTTGTTGATATTCTGTGCCGACAGGGCACCGCTAACGAACAATCCGACTACCAGTAAATTAATTTTTTTCATGAAAAATAGAAAGTAACCGACGATGGTAGCAAGGTATAAAAAAAACGTGTAGTTTTCGGAACGCAACCAATCGACCGATTATTCGATTAGCCGCCCACGAATCAGGAGCAGATTGTTTGTTGGATACCTCTACCTTTTAAATTTTCCCGCATCCTGTGGAAAATTCACTGCAAGCCCTAAAAAATATCTTTGCCAGATTTGTTCATTTTTTGCCGGAGGAATGGGATCGTTACGAGCAACACATTGAACCGGTAGAGTTCCGAAAAAGGACTTTTTTAACCCGGCAGGGTGAGGTTGAAAATTATGTCTACTTTATAACGCAAGGCTCGTTGCGGCAATATTTCGTTCGCAACGACCGGGAGATTTGCCTCGATTTCGGCTTTCGGCATAATCTGGTCAGTTCGTACGTGTCGTTTCTGACCCGCGAACCCTCGCTTGTCGCTATTCAGGCAATCACGGATATTAAGGCGTTGCGGGTGGATTTTGATACGGTTCAACAGTTGAATGGAAGTTCTAAAAACAGTGAACGCTTTGGGCGGTTGATCGCCGAGCAATTGTACATTACCAAATTGAAGCGCGAAATGGTGCTGCTCAGTATGTCTGCTGAAGAGAAATACCGGCACCTGATGACGAACCAACCCGATTTCATTCAAATCATCCCGGTCAAAGACATTGCCTCGTACCTGGGAATTCATCCAGAGAGTTTAAGCCGCATTCGGAAGAATATTAGTGCAATTTCCTGACATATATCAATTGCAAGGCAATTTTTTGCATCCTACTTTTGATACTCACAAAAAGATGAAGCGTTCTTGCATCATTTTTTATGTGACCCGGGTTACCAGTGGCGGCTGGTAACCCATTTTTTTGTCCCCTCCCCAAACAATTTTTTGTTCCGCTTCCCCTAAATGCCCTAAATGGTTCTCGATTTGTGTAAATAATTTTTTACAAATAGTAAAAAATTCACTTCTAAATGTAAAACAAACTTTACATTTAGGGATTATTTCGCAAGTATCCACTTTTAACTCCTCTCTTGATGAAACCGCGTTTTCTTTTCCCGCATCGGTACAAGCGCATTGGTTGGCTGATCGCAGTGCCTGCGCTGATCTTAGGTATCTTATGTCTCCTGAATGGCATGAACGAGTTCGCCTTACCCTTCCTGGTTTTTGAGGTGCCCTCAGAATTAGTTCCTTTCAAAGAACCAATATTCGTGGAGGGAAAGAAATGGATTCAGCTTAACCTGACGGATGAACTTGCTGTCGTTGGGCTGGTCGTCGGGATGTTGCTGGCGGCATTTTCTAAGGAGCGGATGGAGGACGAATGGGTGGGAAAAATCCGCCTGGAATCCTTGCAGTGGGCACTTTATGTGAATTCAATCCTGCTGGTACTGGCTACATTACTGGTGTATGACGGGGCTTATTTGAATGTGATGATTTTCAATATGTTCACCCCACTGGTGATTTTCCTGGCCCGCTTCAATTATATTCTGTACATCAAACCGCGCCTGGAGCAGAACCGGGAAGGGAGGGCGGCGGCGTGAAAAACACGATTCGGGTGGAGCGGGCCATTAAAAATCTGACCCAGGGCGAACTGGCGGAGTTGGTTCAGGTGTCGCGCCAGACCATCAATGCCATCGAAGCCAATAAATACGTACCCTCGACCGTACTCGCGCTGAAGATTGCACACACCTTTGGCCGGCAGGTCGAGGAGGTTTTCTTGCTGGAAGATGAAGACTGAATTTAGGGCATAGGGTCGAGGGCATAGGGCATAGCAAATCTGGCGTCAGCCAACTATGCCCTATGCCCTCAACCCTATGCCCTAAATTGCCCTCTCACCGCTGCACCATTGAGCCGACAAAGACTTCGTCGATTTTGGTGGCTGCGTTTATTTTAATGCTAAACGCGTTCAGGTTGAGACCTTTGAGGTTGTAGCGGGAAATCCAGATTTCTTTGAAACCCAGTTTTTCGGCCTCGGCAATGCGGTTCTCAATTCGGTTGACCGCCCGCACTTCACCGCCCAGGCCGACTTCAGCGGCAAAACACACGCTGTGCGGTACGGCGATGTCTTCGTAACTCGACACGATGCTGGCGCACACGGCCAGGTCGATGGCCGGGTCTTCAACTTTGAGGCCACCGGCAATGTTCAGAAACACGTCTTGCGCCCCCAGGCGGAAACCGCCGCGTTTTTCGAGAACCGCCAGGAGCATATTCAATCGTTTGGCATCGTAGCCCGTGCTACTCCGCTGGGGGGTGCCATACGTAGCGACACTCACCAACGACTGAATTTCGATGAGCAGCGGGCGATTGCCTTCGAGCATGGCCGCGATGGTCGTGCCGCTGGTGTCTTCTTCGCGCTGCGAAATCAGTATCTCCGACGGATTGGTGACTTCGCGCAGGCCGGTACTGAGCATTTCGTAAATACCCAGTTCGGAGGTGCTGCCAAACCGGTTTTTGGTGGTGCGCAAAATCCGGTAGGCCAGGTGCCGGTCGCCCTCAAACTGCAGCACGGTATCAACCATGTGTTCAAGGACTTTCGGCCCGGCCAGGTTGCCATCTTTGGTGATGTGCCCAATCAGGAAGACGGGCGTACCCGATTCTTTGGCAAATTTCATCAACTCGGCGGTGCACTCCCGAACCTGCGACACACTCCCCGCGCCCGACTCGACAAAACTGGATTGCAAGGTCTGGATGGAGTCGATCACCAGAATATCCGGCTCGAAGGCTTCGATTTGCTTGAAAATATTCTGGGTCGAGGTTTCGGTCAGGATGAAACAATTCTCGCCATTTTTTGCGCTCAGCCGTTCGGCCCGCATCTTGATTTGCTGGTCGGATTCTTCGCCCGATACGTACAGAACCCGCAATCCGGGTAAATTCAGCGCGATTTGCAGCATCAGCGTGGATTTACCGATACCCGGCTCCCCGCCAATCAGCACCAGCGAACCCGGCACGATGCCCCCGCCCAGCACCCGGTTGAGTTCGGCGTCGGGCGTGAGCGTACGGGGATGATCGGCGAAGTCGATTTCACTGATGGCGCGGGGCCGGTTGGCGGCTTTGGTGGAGGTGCTGGTTTTCCAGGAGCCTTTCTCGGGTTCTTCTTTTTGCACGACCTCTTCAACGAATGTATTCCATTCCCCGCACGAGGTGCAGCGCCCCAGCCATTTGGGCGATTGTAGTCCGCAATTCTGACAGAAATAAGAAGTTTTCAGTTTTGCCATTTCTTAAAATAGTGCCGCCCAAAACGGCGTTTTCAGCCGTTTATCCGCTGCTTTTTGTATTTCGGATCGATTGGTTAATATTTGTTAAATATAAGGAAAAATGCCCGGAGCGCCGAGTGTGGATGCAAGCGGTTGGGGGCTTACCGCGTTATGGGTGCAGTTTGACACCAACAACCTTTCATATCCAGAAAACTGATTAATTATCATGCAAAAATCCCTCGCTATTCTCATCGCTCTTTTGCTCCTGGCCGCTCCTTCGTGGGCGCAAAAACGCCGCAGTGCCTTCGCGTTTGGCGTTAAAGGTGGCCTCAACCTTTCTCAGCTAAAAACGGGCGATTTTTTTACGGCGCGTCTGGGCGACAACGGGGTGCCCCGCTTCAACTACAATGGTCAGGTTTTGAAGGATAACCTGCGCGAAAGTTACGACAGCCGCACTGGGTTGGCGGGTGGAGTTTGGATGCGCTTTGGTCGTACGCTTTACCTGCAACCCGAAGCCGTGATTTCGAGTAAGGGGGGCGCTTTTGAAGTGTACTACAACGGTCAGAACGTGAGCAATCTGGTGAAAGTAAAACTCACCACCATCGACGTACCCGTATTGATAGGATTGAAACTGGGACCACTCCGCGTCAACGCCGGGCCAATGGCTTCATTCGTGGTCAACAACAACCAAACCCTCGGCAATGCGCTCAGTCAGTACACGACGGGAAGTATTGACGACGCGTTTCAAAAGGCTTTTTATGGCTACCAACTCGGTGGAGGGTTGGACATTGGCTCCTGGAGCCTCGATGTTCGCTACGAAGGAAGTTTGAGCGATGTTTCTTCGTTAAATCTACAATCTGTGGCGGGGAGTACCCAGTTTAACCAGAAAAATAATCTTTGGCAGGTTACTGTCGGGCATAAATTATTTTAACCAAGACCTTTTAAGGTACGCAAAGCAGCTAACTAACTTTTAGCTAAAACTTTGATTGTCAGATGAATAAAGAAGATTGCTGTCGTTACGAGTTAGTCTGATTTTCCGGTACAACGATCTCCTTTCTTGGGTTTGGTTCAAAGCGTGTTTCTGAAAAGAGGCACGCTTTTTTCTATCTCTCAGGACAACAATTATATTTCATCAAACAACAACTTTATCAAACAACAACTATGAAACGGATTATCATCACTTTCGTCGCCTCCCTGGCCCTTGTGGCGGCTACGGCGTATGCATTTGCGGCCATGGCTCAGAACACGACCACAACGGATAGTACGAACCGTGTACAAACCACGACCTCAACGGACACTGAAACAACGACTGCACCCGTTGGCACCACAACAAGAAGTAGTACAACTGACAGCTACCAATCGACCAGCCCGAATACGAATTACAACAACACCCGCGCTGATCGTACCGACCGCACCCGGCTCAACGACGACCCTTTGTTTACGTTCGGTCTCAAAGCTGGGGTCAATCTTTCCCAGTTGCGGGGAGATGATTTATCGCTCATCAATGGCAACCCAGTCAACTTCAATGACAACAGCAACCGGTCTTTAGGCTTGGTCGTGGGTGGCTTTTTCCGGGTTGGTCGCACCGTCTACCTGCAACCTGAAATCCTGCTCTCGCAAAAAGCTGGACGATTCGCCATCAATCGGGGTGGTGGTACGGTCAATGCCCAGAATGTTGACATTCGATTTACCAACATCGATTTTCCCATACTCGTTGGTGTGAAAATCGCCGATGTTTTCCGAATTAACGCGGGGCCTATTCTAACCTTCACGACCTCCGACAATGGCAATCTTCGCGACACATTTGCTCAGTACAGTTCGGATAATTTTGACAATTCCTTTAAAAAAGGAAACGTGGGTTATCAGGCCGGGGTTGGACTCGACATTGGTAAATTTATGCTCGACGTGCGGTACGAGGGCAACCTGACAAACGTATTTAATGTCAATGTGAGGGATGTGAATAGTTCGCTTCAATTTGGTCGTAAATTGAATCTTTGGCAGGCCACAATTGGCTTTAAGTTTTTGTAAATTACCGAGTAGAACGAATTTTGAAGCGTGTCTGTCGTTAGGCGGTACGCTTTTTTTTTGTATGCAGTCGATAATCAAAAAAACCAATTTTTATCAATCAACCATTCACTCCCATGAAAAATGTTCTGAATAAAACACTCGTTATTTCTTGCCTCATCCTTGCAACGCTCTGCGCTATCCCGACGTATGCACAAAGCCGCGATGGATTCGCCTTCGGGATCAAAGCGGGGGTCAATCTATCGCGTTTCAATGGTGCTCGGTATCAATTTGGCTCTGGTGGAAATTTTCTTCAAAATGCCGATAAAGACAACGTAGGCGCGATAGGCGGGGTTTTTCTCCGATTTGGTACGAAGTTCTACGTACAACCCGAAGCGGTACTTTCGCAAAAAGGCGGACGGTTCCAAATTCTGCGCGACAATCAAAATATTAACGACGCCCGCAACGTGGATGTTCGGTTTTCTAATCTTGACGTGCCGATCCTGTTTGGGGTACGCATCGGCGAGGTGTTGCGGCTGAATCTCGGACCCGTCGCTTCTTTCCGGCTTGCGGACAATGGCAATCTGAAAAGTACACTCAATGAATACTCCGGCCAGAGTGTAGACAATGTATTTCGCAGTGCCGCACTGGGTTATCAGGCGGGGATCGGTCTTGATTTCGGGCGGATAAATTTCGATGTACGTTACGAGGGCAACATCAACGACGTGATTCGGGTCGATTTCAACAACCCCTCAACTAATGCCCAGTTTGCCCGGAAGATCAGCCTGTTTCAGGCTACACTGGGATTTGAGATTTTGTGAATTGAAACTCCTTAATGAATTTTTACCCGTTGGGGCCAAAAACAAAAATAGCGATGGGCAAGACCCATCGCTATTCCGACAATTCACCTAACCACTAAAAGATTTTAAGCGTTTTTCGGCGAGGATTATACCGCCTTGCGGCCAAAAAACGACTGTGCTTTTTCTTGAAATTCCTTTTTGCGTCGACGGGAAACTTCGGCCCGCAATCCATTTTTCAGCGTTACCACTTCTTCATGGTGCTCGTCGTACTGCTCCAGATGGCGCAGGTTGATGAGGAACGATTTATGAATCCGCACAAAACTATGGGCACCCAACAGGGCCTCGTATTTTTTGAGCGTTTTTGAAACCATCATCTTTTTACCGCTGCTAAAATAAAACAGCGTGTAGTTGCCATCGCCTTTAATCATCACGACATCATTGGCCGAAATCTGATGCTGAATGCGGTCGTACACGGGTAGGAAAATAACCTGTTCGTCCCGTTGTGGGGCATCGGTAATGTTCGGGAGCAGGGGAATTATTTTCATGGGGATTGAGAGTTTACCTGATGGTATTTCTGACTGATTGATGATACAAAGCAACAACCGCCCGGCCATGTGTTTTAGAGTGATTTCCCGCAATTTCTAAAACAGGTATTTATACGGGGTGTATCAACAGGAGTTCGTGAATCCGGTTACCGGTCAATTTTAATTTGACGGAATCAGGTGGAAGGCTATCGTTCTGATTGTCTTGCGTTTGGACTTCAAAACGAGCAAAACCGGCTCAGACCAGGGCTGCCGACCATTTTCGCCCGTTTTACTACCTTTGCCGATATGAGAGAGAAAGTCCAGGAAATTCAACAGCAGATTACCGACTTCGTCGTTGAAACCCCCGATCAACTGGAGCAATTTCGGGTGGCATACGTCGGTCGGAAGGGCTTGATCGCTGATTTATTCGACCAGTTAAAAACTCTGCCCGCCGACGATCGCCGGGCGATGGGGCAGGAATTGAACGCGCTGAAAAATTTGGCGCAGGAGAAATTCAATACGCATCAGCAGCAACTGGAAGGAGTAACCGGCAGGGTCGAAACTGCACCCGTCGACCTTTCTCTGCCACCGGCACCCAACCAAACGGGCACGATTCACCCGCTGACATTGGCGCGGCAACGCATCATCGAGATTTTTGAACGGATGGGTTTCAACGTGGTGGATGGCCCTGAAATCGAAACCGATTGGTACAATTTTACGGCGCTCAACTTCGCCGAAGACCATCCGGCGCGGGAAATGCAAGACACGTTTTTCCTGGAAAAAAAGGAAACTGAGCGCGACGATGTGCTACTCCGCACCCACACCTCTAACGTGCAAATCCGGCTGATGGAGCGTCAGCAACCGCCCATTCGGAGCATCATGCCGGGGCGGGTATACCGCAACGAGGCCATTTCAGCGCGGGCGCACTGCTTTTTTCATCAAGTCGAAGGGCTTTATGTGGCCGAGAACGTGAGTTTCCGGGACTTGAAAGATACCCTCTACCACTTCGCCAAAGAGCTTTTTGGGGCTGATACTCAAGTCCGGTTCCGGCCCTCGTACTTTCCCTTCACTGAGCCGAGTGCCGAGATGGATATTTCCTGCGAAATGCACAAGCCCGGCGTTTGTCGCATTTGCGGCGGTAGTCAGAATGTGTGCAAGGGCACGGGCTGGGTGGAAATTCTGGGTTCGGGGATGGTCGATCCGCAGGTGTTGGAAAACTGCGGAATTGATTCAAAAAAATACACCGGCTTCGCCTTCGGCATGGGGATCGAGCGCATCGCCATGCTCAAGTACCGCATTCGCGATTTACGGCTCTACTCCGAAAACGATGTGCGGTTTCTACGGCAGTTTACTCAGTAAAAGTTTTAGTGGCAAGTGGCAAATGATAAATTATACTTGCCACTTGCCACTCCCTTTGTCAGTGCGCCTGGAGCCAGTTTAGCCCCGTACCCATGCCGGTTTCCATCTTCACAGCCAGGGGCAGCGCGTGAACCATCAGGTCGTTGACGCGCTCTTTCAGGTAGTCGACTTCCGTTTTGTGAGCATCGAAAACCAGTTCATCGTGTACGGTCAAAATCATTTTTGACTTGAGGTTTTCCCGTCTGAGGAAATCGTGAATCCGAATCATGGCCACTTTCAGAATATCGGCTGCCGTGCCCTGAATCGGGGCGTTGATGGCGTTACGTTCGGCAAAATTGCGCTCATTCATATTGCGGCTGTTGATGTCGCGCAAATACCGGCGGCGGCCCGTGATGGTTTCGGCGTATTCGCACTCCCGGGCTTTCAGAATGGATTCGTCCATGAAGCATTTTACCGCCGGAAATTCCTGGAAATAGGCGTCGATAATTTCTTTCGCTTCGGTCCGTTTGATGTCGAGCCGAGCCGCCAGACCAAACGATGAAATGCCGTAGATGATCCCAAAATTGACCGTTTTCGCCTTCCGACGCATATCAGACGTAACCTGGTCGAGGCTCACGTTGAAGATTTTGCTGGCCGTTGTCGCGTGAATGTCGCGGCCCTGGTTGAAAGCCTCGGTCATGGCCGGATCGCCCGAAAACGAGGCCATGATGCGCAATTCGATTTGCGAATAGTCGGCGGATAAAATAAGGTGATCGTTGTCGCGTGGCACAAACGCTTTCCTGATTTCCTGACCGCGCGGCGTGCGGATGGGTATGTTTTGCAGGTTCGGATTGTTGCTGCTCAACCGCCCCGTGGCGGCCACGGCCTGGTTGAACGACGTGTGAATGCGCCCATCGCGGGGCGAAATCAGTTGGGGCAGTGCATCGACGTACGTATTTTTGAGTTTTTGCAACTCGCGGAATTCCAGCACTTTACGAGCTACTTCGTGATCATTTTCCAGTTTCGACAGCACCTCTTCGCCCGTGGCCCACTGCCCGGTTTTTGTTTTGGGTGCTTTGTTATCCAGTTTCAGTTTCTCGAACAGGATCCGGCCCAACTGCTGCGGCGAGCCAATGTTGAACGATTCGCCCGCCATCTCGAAAATCTGCAATTGCAGTTGTTCCAAATCAATAGTCAGCGTTTTCGACAACTCACGCAACGCGCCGGTATCCACCCGGACGCCTTCCAATTCCATGTCGGCGAGCACATCGACCAGGGGCATTTCGATTTCATCGAACAACTTCCGGGCACCCACGTCGGCCATTTGGGGCGTCAGCACGTCGCGCAACTGGAGGGTCAAATCGGCGTCTTCTCCGGCGTATTCTTTAATGGCTTCCAGTTCAACCTCGCGCATATTGCCCTGCTTGGAGCCTTTTTTGCCAATCAAGGTCTCGATGGCTACCGGCTCGTAGTTGAGGTAAGCACCCGACATATAATCGAGATTATGGCGCTTTTCGGGTTCGATCAGGTAATGCGCCAGCATGGTGTCATAGAGCGGCCCGGCTACGTTGACGCCGTATTTTTTGAGCACGATCAGGTCGTACTTCATGTTTTGGGCCACTTTCCCAACGGACGTATTTTCCAAAACTACCCGGAATTCCTCCACGATGGCTTGCGCCTGCTCCGGGTCGGCGGGTACGGGCACGTAAAACGCTTCGCCCGGCCGGTAAGAAAATGAAAATCCAACCAGGTCCGCCTCAACGGGGTCGAGGGCGGTGGTTTCGGTGTCGAAACAAAACGCCTCCTGAATACTCAGGAAATGAACCAAACTCCGGCGGAGTTCGGGCGTATCGACCAACCGGTAATCGTGCAGGGTATTGAAAATTGTCCGACGACTCGTCGAAATCGCCTCATCGACCGGGCGCGACAGCGGCGGCGCGGCTTCAAACGCCGCGATGGCAGCAGCCGTGGCGTTGTTGCCGCCGCCGAACATATCCATTTGATTGCCCGTAGGAGCCGTTTTCGGTCGATTGGGTAGCGTGGTGGTTTCGAGTACCGCTGCCGTGGCGGCGGCATCGTCGCCGAGCAGGCGGCGGCGCAATTGTCGGAATTCAAGTTCGTCGAGAAGTTGAGCGAGTTTCTCACGGTTGGGGTCGCAACGTTTCAGGTCGTTTTCGTCAAAATCGACGGGCACTTCGAGGTGAATCGTGGCCAACTCTTTCGACATCAAACCCTGGTCGGCGTGGGCACGGACGATTTCCTGCACCTTGCCCTTCAATTTATCGACGTTGGCAATGATGTTTTCGACCGAACCCCACTCCTGAATGAGCTTCTGGGCAGTTTTTTCGCCAATGCCCGGCAAACCGGGAATATTATCGCTGGCGTCGCCCATCAGGCCCAGGATGTCGACGACCTGCTCGACCCGCTCGATGCCCCAGCGATCGAGAATGTCCTGTTTCCCAATCACTTCGTTGGGTTTGCCCATGAACGCGGGCCGGAAAATCTTGACGTGGTCACTCACCAATTGTCCGTAGTCTTTGTCGGGCGTCATCATAAATACCTCAAATTCACCCGTTTGAGCGGCTTTCAAAGCAATTGTACCAATGACGTCGTCGGCCTCGTAGCCATCCAGAATCAGGATGGGAATGCAAAGGGCTTCGCAAAGCCGTTTGACGTAGGGAATGGCGATGCCGATGTCTTCGGGCATGGCCTGACGCTGGGCTTTGTAATCTTCAAACTTTTCCTTGCGGAACGTGCGCTTGGGCGTATCGAAGGCCACCCCGATGTGGCTGGGGGCCTCCTTGGTCAGTACTTCGAGGAGGGTATTGGCAAAGCCAAACACGGCACTGGTATTCATGCCCGTAGAGTTAATGCGGGGCGTTTTGGCAAAGGCGAAGTGAGCGCGGTAAATCAGCGCTAGGGCATCGAGGAGAAAGAGTTTTTTCATAGTAATTATACACCCAACCGGCCCCCCAACCCCCGAAGGGGGCTTTTTAGCCTGAAATTTTTTAGCAACGAAAAGCTCCCTTCAGGGGTTGGGGGCTTTTGGAAAGTTACAACAAGTCATTGTCTTCCAGCAATTGGGTCAGGGCGTTGTCGGCGATGTCTTCCTGCTCCGACTTGTCGTAGATGGTTAACAACGTGACGATTTCAGCGGTCACTTTCACGCAGGTAATTACCCGCCCGCCACCCGATTTTCCCTTGCCTTTGCTGGCAATCGCCAGCCGGATTTTGTAGCAATCGCGGCCAATGGGAGTGCCCTGATTGGGATTTTCGGGTAGATTGGTAATCAAGTCGGCAACCTCCTGCGCCAACGAGCGGTATTTTTTAACGAGTCGCTTGGTTTCACGCCGGAAGTTTTTCGCTACTTCTACTTTCATTTCAGTAGGCCCTCCCGTCGAAGCTCTTCCAAAAACTCTTCACCCGAAGTGGCTTTCAATTTCCCCTCTTCAACCAACTTCATTTCTGCAAGGGCTTCCTTGATGCCCGCCCAGAGCTTTTTCTGCGAAGGCGTCAGTGCGGCCTCCGTGGGCGACTCCGGGCGGGTTTCGGTCGGAGATGGAGATTCCTCCACGATGACTTCAAAGTCGAGGCTTTTGAGGTGTTCGAGCAGCGACGCGTACTTTTTATCGTCTACCCGAATCGTGATCTGCTTCATGAGGTTTGGCGTTTGGACAAATTTACGAAAGACGGGGCGAAGTGTGGGGGAAAAGTTGGTACCTACGTTTGTCTACGTCGCGGACGGAACTTCAGGATTTGGCTATCCACTTGCCAAGGTGAAGTTAACAGTCCCCGATGTTTTGAAAACGCAGTCAGCAACCTATCTTTAAGCCCTCCGAATTCCCCCTGATGCCCACCCAACTTTTCACCAACCGCGACGGCAATACCTTACTCAAAAAATTTGAGGGCGTTTTTACTTACGTGCCCGGTATTCAGCATTTCGACGTGCTGGTGGGGTATTTTCGGGCCTCGGGGTACTTCAAGGTACGACCGTTTCTGGATAAAATCCCGAAGGTTCGGATTCTGGTCGGTATCAACGTCGACGGGCTGACGAAGACTTTTCACGACCGGGGACAGCAGTTTCTGGCTGACGGCAAAGTAACGAAAGAGGAATTCGTGACCGAAACCATTCAGAACATTCAGGACGCTCACTACGATAAGGCCACCGAAACCGGCATCATTCAGTTTATCGACGATTTGATTTCCGAAAAAATCGAATTGCGGGCGCACCCAACCAAAACTATTCACGCCAAAGTTTACATTTTCCGGCCCGAGCCGTTCAACGAACACACGCCCTGCGAGTTCATCACCGGCTCGTCCAACCTGACCAACGCCGGGCTGGGGGCCAACGACCAGTCCAATTACGAGTTCAACATCAGCGTCCGCGATTATCCGCTGGTACTCGAAGCAACCCAGGAGTTTGAGCTACTCTGGGCCGAATCCGTGCCCATCCTCCAGGCCGAAGCCGAGCAACTCCGCCGCCGAACCTACCTCCGCGCCGATTTTACGCCCTTTGACTTGTACCTCAAAATGCTCATCGAGTACTTCGGCAAGCGCGTCGAGTACGATCCCTACAACATCGATATGCTGCTGCCTTCGCAGTACTACCGGCTCAAATACCAGTCGGACGCGGCCAATCAGGGCTACGCGATTATGATGAAAAACAATGGCTTTATCCTGGCCGACGTGGTGGGCCTGGGCAAGACCATCATCGCCTGCATGGTCATCAAAAAATTCATCTACGAAAACGGCACCCATACCCGTGTGCTCATCGTGTGCCCGCCCGCCATCGAAGCCAACTGGCGACGCACCGCCGATGATTTTCAGATTCAAAACCACTTCCAGTTCATCACGACGGGCAGCCTCCACAAAATCCTTGACGCAGAGGACTACCGCTACGCCAATCC
>JAJAZB010000159.1 GCA_026785975.1 Cytophagaceae bacterium
CTTTGCCACCGACCTTTTCGGTACCAGCCAGTTCGACGTTCGAGCCTTTTGTTTTGTAATCAAATAATGCACCGGCGGGGTCGAGGCTGGCGCTTTGCCCTTTGAGCATTTCGGCGGGCACGTCCTGCGGCTCGCCGGTACCGCCCATCATGGCCGGGAGAATATTCCACCCGGTTTCGCCTTCAATGACCGTCACCATTGAATTGCCCATGATATTCACATCCTGCCGGAAGCCTTTGCCATTGACGATGGTCTGCGTCATGGGAATTTCCTGCCCCTGCACCGACATGGAATTTTCCATTACGAGCGTTTGAATGCCCTTCAATTTGTCGGCCCCGCCCCGGGCGGCCACATATTTGTCGATAATTTCGTCCGCAGTTTGGGCAAACGCGCCCGTCGAAAGCAGTACAGCCACCGCAGCAGCCAGTAATTTTTGGGTTTTCATTCGATGCTTGTTTTGTTAAGGTTTTTGTTGGATCAAAAGTAAATTTTAGCTTACGAAGATACCGATTTGTTTTCGATTAAAGGGCAAATAGACGGGTTGAAAGGCTAAAATCAGGGCTTTTCCACGGGCGGCAACGCGTACAACCTTGCGTAGAAAGATGCCTGGGAGCCGTTTGCCAACAAATCGTTGGGTAAATCTGGCTTCCGGGCCTGATTGCTCCGTTCTGCCGGGTTAAACGTTGCTCACAAATTGCACCCAACCCCCAACAACTTTCCATTTTTCCAAGATTTCCCAAATAGTATTCAGATTTTAGCAGGCTTTGCCAACTATTTTTCCGGGAATGGCAATCTTTGCAGTCAAAAATTCAGGTGTAGCCCATTCTGGTTTCTGAGTCCATATTTCCGAATTCTTCGTTTATGACCCCCACCTACGTCCGTAAAATCAATCGCCTGCTCGTGGCCAACCGGGGCGAAATCGCCATTCGTGTCATGCGGGCCGCCACCGAGCTGGGCATCCAGACCGTCGCGGTGTACACCTACGAAGACCGCTACTCGCTGCACCGGTACAAGGCCGACGAAGCCTACCAGATTGGCCGCGACGACGATCCGCTCAAGCCGTACCTCGATATCGAAGGGCTGATCGCGCTGGCCAAACGCCGCAAAGTCGACGCCATTCACCCCGGCTACGGGTTTCTGAGCGAAAACACGACGCTCACCCGGCGCTGCCGCGAGGAAGGCATCATTTTCGTGGGGCCTACCCCCGAAGCGATGGAGGCCCTCGGCGATAAAGTGTTGGCCAAAGAAACCGCCATCCGCGCCGGTTTGCCCGTCATTGCCGACTCGCGGGAACCGCTCACCAGTTTTGAAATCGCCGCCAGGGAAGCCGCCCGCATTGGTTTTCCGGTGATGGTGAAGGCCGCCGCCGGGGGTGGCGGGCGCGGGATGCGCGTAGTGCGGGAGGCTGAAGCCCTCGAACGGGCGTTTAACGAAGCCAAAAACGAAGCCAAAAATGCCTTCGGCGACGACACGATTTTCATCGAAAAATTCATCGAAAACCCGAAGCACATCGAGGTGCAGTTGCTCGGCGACAACCACGGCAATCTGGTTCACCTCTACGAGCGGGATTGCTCGG
Source organism: Cytophagaceae bacterium (assembly GCA_026785975.1). GTDB lineage: Bacteria > Bacteroidota > Bacteroidia > Cytophagales > Spirosomataceae > JAJAZB01. The sequence goes on from JAJAZB010000159.1 coordinate 1,577, forward strand.
TGCAACGGCGTTTTCAGAAGGTGGTCGAGGTGGCTCCCTCCTACGGCCTGAAGGACGAAACCCGCAAAAAACTCTACGAATACGCTGTCGCCATTGGCAAGGCGGTCAACTACCAGAATGCGGGTACGGTGGAGTTTCTGGTGGATAAAGAAGAGAATATCTTTTTCATCGAAGTCAATCCGAGGATTCAGGTCGAGCACACGATTACGGAGGAAATCACCGGCATCGACATCGTGCGCAGTCAGATTCTGATTGCGATGGGTTACAAACTCGGCGACAACGGCATTTACATCAAAAGCCAGGCCGACGTCGACATGAGCGGTTTTGCCATTCAGTGCCGCATCACCACCGAAGACCCCGCCAATGGCTTCAAACCCGATTTTGGCACCATCATCGCCTACCGCAACGCCGCCGGTTTCGGCATCCGGCTCGACGAAGGCAGCAGTTATCCCGGCGTTAAAATTTCGCCGTACTTCGACTCCATGCTCGTCAAAGTTTCATCGAGCGGGCGGACGTTCAAAGGCGCGATTCAACGCTTGCAACGGGCGCTGGTCGAGTTTAGGATTCGGGGCGTTAAAACGAATATTCCGTTTTTGCTCAACGTACTGGGCCATCCCACGTTCCAGTCGGGGGCTTGTACGGTGCAGTTTATCGACAACAGTCCCGAACTCTTCAACCTGCGAAAACCTAAAGACCGCTCGACTAAACTCTTGCGTTACCTGGGCGAAGTGGTGGTGAATGGAAACCCCGACGCGAAGGTCAAAAACGAGCGCAGTTTCCGGTTGCCGCAGGTGCCTATTTTTGACGAATTCGGCGAGTTTCCGCTGGGCAACAAAGACCGCCTCACCCGCATGGGGCCGGAAAAATTTGCCGCCTGGGTGAAGGAGCAAGAGCCCATTTTGTACACCGACACCACCTTCCGCGACGGCCACCAGTCGTTGCTCGCCACGCGGATGCGCACCGACGACATGGTGCGCGTGGCCGAGGGGTTTGCCAAGTCGTTTCCCCAATTGTTTTCGATGGAAGTCTGGGGCGGTGCGACCTTCGACGTGGCCATGCGGTTTTTGTACGAAAGCCCCTGGAAACGCCTCGCCGCCTTCCGCGAAGCCATGCCCAATATGCTGTTGCAGATGCTCTTCCGGGGCAGCAACGCGGTGGGGTACTCGGCTTACCCGGATAATCTAATCGAAAAATTCGTTGAAAAAGCCTGGGAATCGGGCATCGACGTGTTCCGCATTTTCGATTCGCTCAACTGGATCGAGGCCATGAAAGTAAGCCTGAAAGCCGTGCGCGAACGAACCGGTGGTCTGGCCGAAGCGGCGATTTGCTACACCGGCGATTTTCTGCTGCACGAGCAGACGCCGGGCTACAAATACACCCTCCAGTACTACCTCGATATGGCCCGGCAACTCGAAGACCTGGGCGCGCACACGCTGGCGATCAAAGATATGGCCGGGCTGCTTAAACCCCGGCAGGCGGGTATTTTGGTGGGCGAGTTGAAAAAAGTCGTGGGCATTCCGGTCCACCTCCACACCCACGACACCTCCTCAATTCAGGCCGCCACGTACCTGCGGGCCATCGAAGCGGGCGTCGATATTGTCGATTGCGCCCTGGGGGCCATGTCGGGCCTGACCTCGCAGCCCAACCTCAACTCCGTCGTCGCCATGATGCAGGGCCACGAGCGCGAGCAAGCGATTGATTTGCAACTGCTCAATCGGTACTCCACGTACTGGGAAGACGTTCGCGAAATTTATTACCCCTTCGAAAGCGGCATGAAAGCGGGCAGCGCCGAAGTGTACGACAACGAAGTACCCGGCGGGCAGTTCTCGAACCTTCGCCAGCAGGCCAATGCTTTAGGCGTGGGCGACAAATTTGAACTGCTCAAGAAGAATTACATCATCGCCAATCAGTTGTTCGGGGATATCGTCAAGGTGACGCCTTCGTCGAAAACCGTCGGGGACATGGCCATTTTCATGACCTCCAACAACCTCAGTGCCGACGATGTGTTGGAGCGGGGCGAATCGTTGAGTTTTCCGGAATCAGTCAAGGATTTCTTCCGGGGCGGTCTTGGACAACCCACGGGCGGGTTTCCCGAAAAACTCCAGAAAATCGTTCTTCGGGGTGAAAAACCACTCAAGGGCCGTCCCAACGACAGTATGCCCCCGCTCGATCTGGATGCGGATTTTGAGGAATTCAAAGGCAAATTCCCCGGCGCCGAGGGTTTTACCGACTACCTCAGTTACAAAATGTACCCCAAAGTGTACGAGGAGTACCACCACGCCCAGGATCTGTACGGCGAAGTGAGCAAACTACCCACGCCCGCGTTTTTTTACGGTCTTAAACAGGACGAAGAAATTCTGGTGACCATCGAGGAAGGCAAAACGGTGATGATCCGGTTGCTTTACGTCAGCGAACCCGACGAGTCGGGGCTGCGCGCCGTGACCTTCGACCTCAACGGGCAGGCGCGCCGCATTTCGATCAAAGACCAGAGTTTTAAAGCCACCAGAGCCACGAATCAAAAGGTTCAGAAAGCCGGAGACATCGGCGCGCCGTTGCAAGGGCGTTTGGTCAAAATTCAGGTCAAGGTGGGCGACGAGGTGAAGAAAAATCAGCCCTTGTTCATCATCGAAGCCATGAAAATGGAAAGCATCGTGGGTGCCCCCGCCGCCGGAAAAGTCAGTCAGGTTCTACTGACTGAAGGCATCGTGGTGGAGCAGGACGACTGGGTGGTGACGGTGGAGTAGCCCCTTCTAACTTTTAACTTTGGCAAAGTTTTAGAACTTTGCCAAAGTGGATGGGGCAAGTAGCGTTTGTGGCCCGTGTGTACATTCAGCACAACTGTCACCAGGTTGCCTTCGTAAAAATCGTTGTAGAGTACGTCGCGATCCGGGTACTTCGGGTGCAAGTGCAGCATGGCTCCCTGCTGAAGATTCCAGGCGCTGGTCGTAGGGGGCTGAAGGCTCCCGCCCGGGTGTCCACCAAACCGATTTTAGCCGTTTCCTGGCGAGTGGGTAAGCGGTCCTAAAACGTCGTTTCCAGACTGAATAAGTGCGTTTGGGAGGCATTCCAGGGGCAAACGCCGCAGTAGCCGAAAAAGTGGTGATTCGGCCCGGAAGTGAGCGCCGGAAGTGAGCGTTCGAACTTTGAAAGGAGCCGCCGAGGCTCGCCATCCGGCCAGCACGGAGGGTGCCCACGCCCCGACCAAACCCGCTGAAAAGACGTTTTTTACAAAATCTCTTCGTTTCATTTGCCAGGATTTAATGGGTAGACATCCTCCCGAGCAATTCCGTTAGTTCTTTTACAACCTTCTCATAACCAGGGGCATTGGCTACGTTTACCGTTTCCTGCGTATCCTTCTGGTGGTCGTACAATTCCAGCGCTACGACTTCGCCTGCCATTTTTTGCCAGCGGGTAAACCGGTAGCGGTCGGTGCGGACGGAGTAGCCCATGAACTTCCCGTTTTGCCGGGGGTACTGACTGAAGGCGGCCTCTTTCCATTTTCGGGCGGGATTATTAAACAGGGGAACGACACTTTTTCCCTGCAAATGACCGGGCAAAGGCAAGCCCGCCAGTTCACACAATGAAGGGTACACATCCACGAATTCCACCAGGGCCGGGGTTTGTTTGCCAGCGGCTTTCTGGTCCGGTGCGCGCAACAGGAGCGGGGCGTGCGTGTCTACTTCGTAATTGGTGTGTTTGCAAAACTGTCCGTAATCGCCCAGTTTCCAACCGTGGTCACCCCACAGCACAATAATCGTGTTTTGGTCCAGTCCCAGGCGTTTCAGTTCATCGAGTACCCGGCCAAGTTGGGCATCCATAAAACTGACGCTGGCGTAATAACCGTGAATCAGGTGCCGCTTCTGCTCTTCGCTGAAAGGCCCTTTCTGGGGCATATCCGTGTAAGCGCGCAGTTCCCCGGAAGGCGACGTGGCCAGTGCCGGGGCCTCTTTGGGATAGGTGGCGAACGCAGGTATCTGGATTTTCGCGGCATCATATTTATCCCAGTACTTTTTCGGGGCAACGAAAGGCAGGTGTGGTTTGTAAAAACCCACTGCCAGAAAAAACGGGCGACCATTGAGCCGCTGCAGGGTTTGAATGGCCCGGCTGGCAATCCGGGCATCCTGGTACAGGGAATCGGGCAAATCAGCCGCTTCCGTGGCGGGTCCGCGCCCCTGATTTCCGGCCGCTGCGGTGATGTTATCCCTCAGCAAATACCCACGGGCCGCTTCGCCTGCGGGTTCCCAGGACGGTTCGCTCCAGGAGGGCAAATCGTCCAGCCCGCCGTGATATATTTTCCCGATGCTGGCCGTGTGATACCCAGCCTGTTTGAAGTATTGCGGCAGGGTGACCACTCCGGGAATGGTGTTGCGAAAGTGCGTTTGCAAGTCGTACACGCGGGTGGCATCGGGCCGCAGACCGGTCAGCAGGCTAGTGCGGGATGGCGAGCAAACGGCTTGCTGGCAGTAGGCCCGGTTGAAAAGAAGGCTCTGTTTGGCCAGCCCATCGATGTTGGGGGAAAAAATGTGCCGACTCCCGTAACAACCCAATTCCGGGCGCAGGTCGTCGACGGCAATGAACAACACGTTGTAGGGTTGCCTGGCCCGGACAGGAAGCGGCAACTCCGTGTCGTTGCTTGCCCGGCTTTCCGTCGGCAAGCGATGGGTTTTCACCCACAACCAGGATGAAGCGGCAAAAAGGAATCCCGGCAGGATACACGAAAACAAAACTTTGGCCTTAGCGCGTAGGGCCGTTGGTACTCGTTGCATACTTTATTTGGTTAGTGAAGGATTCCCCACCGCCTGCAACTGCGCTTCGGTGTCGGGCTTCGCGGGAACCCGCAGCGTCAGGTCGCCCCAGCGTAGCGTGGCGGCACCGGCTTCAGGAACGAGTTGGGTCGTGGTCAACGCGGTTTCGGGAACGGGGGAAGTCGAAAAAGCCGTGGCCCAGGCAAACAGCACTTCGGCTAGTTCCGTCAGGTTGAAGGCCCGCTTCGCCCCGGCGTGGATAATCCAGTCCACGTAGGAGGTTTTAGCGTCCTGGCCTTTTTCCACCCGGATGGCATAGTCGCCAAATTTGGCTTGGAGCATTTTCACCCGCACCGACACGCGGTCGTCGGTGAAGGAAAACGCGGGGCCGTCGAGGGTGAGTTTTTCGAGCAACCGGGGGTCAGAAATCTCGAAGCGCAGCCGCAGGTCGGCGGCCTCGAATCGTCCATCCTTCAGCCGGTCGAGCGAGGGATGGTAGTCGCCGCCGTTGGTGGCCAGGCAAAGCCCGCTTAGAGTCTGCCCTTCTTTTTGGGCCGTAAACAGGTTGCCGGCGCAAAAATCCACGAAGTCGTGCAGGAGCCGAACGCGCAGGTAGCGGGGCTGTTCGACCGTGCCCCAGTAGGCGATGAAAGGCCGGCTTTGCTCCCACAGCGTCCCCCGCGACACCGTGCCCAGGCAGTACTCGGGCCGCAGGTACGTGTACCCAACGGGCGAATTCTGGCCCAAACCAAACGTGTCGATGGTCACGGCAGGCTGGCTGAGTACCCGAAACCGCCCGACCAGTTCCGCCGGTATTCGGTGGGGAAGCCGGTAATCCGACGCTATTTTCGGAATGGTGCCGTACACGCCCTGTCCCTGGGAGGCACTCGCCAAAAACGGGTAAAAATCGCTTCGCAGCAGCGTCGAGTAGCTCCGGCTGTGCGGCCCGGCCAGTTGGCCGGTTGGGGGATGAAAGTGCGCCGCCAGGCCCTGCCAGCCAAGCCGGTAGCAGGCCTCGGTCATGCGCAGGGCTTCAGGGTCGAGCAGGTACTTTTTCATCCGGGCCAGTTCGTTCAACGCCACCCGCGTGTAGGTGGGGCTGTTGTATTCCGCAAACCCGTTCAAATTCATCGTAAAATCGTAAAACCGCTTCAGGCGCATATCGGCGTAGGCTTGCATCTCCGGCAGGTCGAAGAGGTGCGAGGCCACGTAGGTGACAAACGTACCCATGATGGCGATGTTGGTGTAGCCGGGTTTTACGTCGCGTTTCACGATGGCTTTGGCCGCCTGAAGAATGCCTTTTTTCATAGCTTCCCGCAACTCCGTTGGAAGCACGTCGCCGTGGTTGAGGTAGTCTTCCAGCAGGGCGACCCCGATAAAATCCGCCCAGTTGTAGTCGGGAGCCGCCATTTGCTTCAGCGATTCCTCGTCGTAGTACGGCCACACGCCGAAGGTCGGACTCGCCGGGTCACCATCCTGCCGACTCAGCAGGCGCTCAATCACCCGGAAGGCCCGCTGCCGGTAGGCCGGGTCGTTGCTGTCGAGCAACCGGGAGGCGTAGTTGGCCGCGTCGCGCAGGGGGTGCAGCGTTTGGTTGAGCCGGGCGGAATGGTAGTGATTGGCCGTGGACGGGATGAATTTTTTCGGCAAACCCACCGCGTCGTCCCAGGCGTCGTCGTCTTTTTTCAGGCTTTCCATCACCGCCAAGCGGTCGGCGGCGGTGAGGCGTTCAACGGATTTTAGCCTTATTTTTTGCCCCTGCGCCCCGCCGAGCCAACCGAACTGCACCAGCAAAAGGAATAGCATTCTTAATTTCATGGTGTGCATTGTTGTGAGGAAGCAGAAAAAGTCAACAACTCAACAAGTTATTGACTTTCAAAAAATTACTCAGAAAAATTGTCAACTTTTTTCTGCTGCCCTACGGCCAAATTGGTTGAAAGTGGGTAAAAATTCCCAGCTACGCCAACGCCCCGCCCGGATTCGATGCTTCCGGGCGGGGCGTTGGCGTAAAAAATCGCTTTTCAGTATCCGGTATTCTGCGCGAGCCGGGGGTTGCGGTCGCGCTCCCGCTGGGGAATGGGCCACAGCGTTTGATTGGCCGAAATCTTCAGCACGGCGCTGGCCCGCCCCGTCCGAACCAGATCGTGCCAGCGCTGGCCTTCAAAGGCCAGTTCCAAAAACCGTTCGTTTTCAAGGGCCAGCGTCAGGTCAAACCCCTTGGTCTGATCGCTGGCACTGGGAAAATCGTACACCGAGGCCGTCGTCAGCGGCACGTTGTAGGCCCGCCGCCGGATGGTGTTGAGCAACTGGGTCGCTTCGGCGGTTTTGCCGGTGCGGTTGAGGGCTTCCGCCCGCATCAGGATTACGTCGGCCAACCGGATGGCGATGAGGTTGGGGTCGGAACCGTCGCTCAACCGAATGTACTTTTTAACGTACACGTCGCCAATGTTACGGAACGGCGGATTGGTGCTGACGCCAATGGCCGCATTTTTGCGAATATCTCCCGGCCCGTAGGCGCTGACGATCTCGGGCGAGGGGGCCAGCCAGTAGTTGCCCCCGAGTTGCCCGGCATTGGCCACTGGCATAAACCGGCTGTGCAGCCCGTGCCCTTCACCGGTGGATCCCAGATACTGCACCTCGAAGATGGCTTCGGTGCCGTTTTTACCCGAAGGCGTAAACAGGGCGGCGTAGGCCGCCGGACCCGTTACCAGGGCGTACAGCGGGTTGGCAATGACTTCCGCTGCTTTGTCGGCTGCGTTCTGAAACGCCCCGGTGCGCAGGTACACCCTGGCCAGCAGGGCTTTGGCCGCACCCGACGTGGCCCGCCCACGGGTCTGAAACGCATCGGTGTAACTGGCGGGCAGGGCGGTTTCGGCGGCGGTCAAATCGGCAATGATCTGCGCGTAAACCTGTTCCGTTGGCGTCCGCTCGACGGTAAAATCCGCGTTGAACGAATCGTAGGGAACCGTAATCAAAGGAACCGGGCCATACGCCCGCACCAGGTTAAAATAAAAATGCGCCCGCAAAAAATGCGCTTCGCCGACGATGCCTTCCTTCTGGCCGGGCAAAAACGCGGGGTCGTTCAACGCGGGTACCCGGCTGATTATGTCGTTCACCCGGTGGATGCCCGAGTAGTTGTTGGCCCAGTAGGCATCCGCGAGAGTGTTGTCGACCGTAACTTTCTTCTGGTCAAACTGGATGTAGCCATCGTTGTCGACCAGGGCCACCAGCGCGTCCGAACCCACGTCGAAGGCCAGCGGGTCCTGGGCCGCCAGGCCTTGCACCCGGTCGTACACGCCGATGATGGCCGATTGGGCGTCGTCCGCCGTTTTCCAGAAATTGACTTCCGCGATGCGATCCTGGGGTTGCTGGTGAATAACGTCGCAGGCCAGCGTGAGCAGACTAAGGCTGGCTATGAGTAGTTTGTAGGTAGATCTCATCGGAAAAGTTGGTTTAGAAGCCAATGTTTAAGCCCGCCATGAATGTGCGCGGTTGCGGCTGGGTCACCCAGTCAATGCCGAGTTGCGAATTTTTTACCTGCTGGTTTTGTACCTCGGGGTCGTAGCCGGAGTAGTTGGTGAAGGTCAGCAGGTTCTGCGCGCTCAGGTAGAGCCGGGCGTTGGTCAGGTACACGCGCTTGAGCAGCGAAGTGGGGAGGTTGTAACCCAGCGTAACGTTCTTCACCCGTAGAAACGAGCCGTCCTCGATGAACCGCTGGGATACTTCGGCGTTGACCCGCCCGTCGGTTCCGGCGGGGTCACCCCAGAAGGCGCGGGGCACGTCGGTATTGACATTCTGGGGCGTCCAGCGGCGCAGGGTGTTGGTGTTGGAATTGTTGAAACTGCTCATGCGCTCCAGCACGTTGCGGGTTTGGTTATACACCTGGTTGCCATACGACCATTGCAGGAACACGCTTAAATCCAAGCCCTTGTACCCGAAGGTGTTGGTCAGGCCGCCGGTGTGTTTGGGCAGGGCGTTGCCCAGAATCTGGCGATCCACCGAGTTGACGAGTCCGTCGCCGTTGATGTCTTCAAAGCGGTAATCGCCCGTTTCGGGAACCACCCCCTGGTGCCGGTACCCGAAGAAAGACCCCACCGGTTCGCCCACCCGAAAAATACTCACCGGGCCGGTCGTCGAAAACGAATTGGGCAGGCCTTCCGTAAAATCAGCACTGCTCGGGTTGCCCTCCACCGTCAGGGGCAGGTAGGTAATCTTGTTACGATTGATGGATAGATTAAATTCGGTCGTCCAGGTAAAGGCCCCGACCAGGTTTCGGGTGGAGAGCAGAAACTCCAGCCCTTTGTTTTGCAATTGCCCGATGTTGGCCCCGAACGTCCGGCTGAAACCCGAGGTGTAGGGCAATTCGAGTTTGAAAATCAGGTCGTTGGTTGTTTTCTGGTACGCATCGGCGATGAACGTGACCCGGTTGTTCAACAGCGAAAGGTCGAGACCTACGTTGGTTTGCGTGGTGGCTTCCCAACTCAGATCGGCGTTGGACAGGCTGTTGGGGCTGATGCCCGCCAGGGCACCGTAGTTGGAGCCGGTCGAGTAAGTTGCCAGCGAGGGAAAATCGTTGCCCAGGCCCTCGTTGTTGCCTGTCAGCCCAATGCTGGCCCGCAGTTTGAGGTCGCTGAGGAACTTCACGTTTTTCATAAACGATTCGTTGCTCAGCCGCCAGCCCGCCGAAACGGACGGAAAGTAGCCGAATTTCTTGTTGGTTCCGAAGCGCGAAGAGCCGTCGACGCGCAGGGCCGTTTCGAGCAGGTACCGGTCTTCGTAGCGGTAGCCCGCCCGCCCGAAGTACGACACGATGCCCCAGGAGGAGCGGTAGTCGGAGGCTTCGGTGCGGTTGGTGAATCCCGAAACCGACTGAATCAGGTCGGTGGAACTGGTGTTGCCCGCCAACCCGAAACGCCGGATGCCCGATTGCTGCATACTTTGCCCCAGCAAGGCGCTGAAATGGTGCTTCCCGCCGAAGGTTTTGCCGTACGAAAGCGTGTTTTCCAACACCCAAAGCAACACCGAGTACACACTGGCCGACCCACTGGCGTTGCCCCCGTTGTTGACGAGTTTCGACTGGTAGATGTCGTCGGTTACCAGGAGGTTGTCGAAGCCTAAGCTGGTTTTGAGGATCAATCCTTTGGCCAGGTCGTACTGTCCGTACACGTTGCCGATGTAGCGGTTGGTCAGGGACTTGAACCGCAGTTCTTTGGCCAGCATCACCGGATTGAGCCGTCCCTCGGAATCCCGGTAGTACGTTCCGTTGGCGTTGTAAACGGGATTATTCGGGTTCTGCGTCAACGCCAGGGCCATGAGCGACTGGCCGGAAAAGTTGTTGTTGACCCGGTTGTTGATGGAGTAGCTGCCCGTCAGGTTAACGCCAAATTTGAGCCGGTCGGTGGCTTTGAAATCAAAATTTACCCGAGCGTTGAAGCGCTTGAAACGCTGCCCAATGACGGTTCCCTGCTGATCGAAATACCCCGCCGAGATGAAATGCGAGGAGCGATCGGTGCCGCCGGAAATGGATAAATTATAATTGGAGATGGGCGCATCCCGGAAAATAGCCTCCTGCCAGTTGGTGTTGTTGCCGGTTTTGACGATGTCGGCGTCGAGGGCCAGGCCCGCATTCGTCCGGGCTTCGTTGATGAGGTCCACGTACTGGTCGCCGTTGAGCAGGTCGAGCCGCCGCACCACCTGGGCCACGCCAGTGTACATCCCGAAATTGAACTTCGAGCGCCCTTTCACGCCTTTTTTAGTGGTAATCAGGATGACCCCGTTTCCCGCCCTCGATCCGTAAATGGCCGCTGCTGCCGCGTCTTTCAGAATTTCCACCGACTCGATGTCGTTGAGGTTGATGTCGTTCTGGGTCGAATTGCGCTGACCATCCGGGTTTTGCGGCCCCGGCCCGGCGGCCAGGTTGTTCATCGGAACGCCGTCGATGACGTACAGGGGCCGGTTTTCGCCAAACAGCGAGCCATTCCCCCGGATGCGAATGTAGGTTTCGTCGCCGGGTGCCCCCGAGTTCTGCACCACCTGCACGCCGGGGGCTTTGCCCTGGAGGGCGGCATCGAGGTTGGTGACGGGTACGTTGGCGAGTTCTTTGCCTTTCACGCTGGCGATGGCCGAGGTGACGTCGGCCCGGTTTTGGGTGCCGTACCCCACCACGACGACCTCGCTGAGGCTCAGGTCTTCGGACCTCATCGTCACGTTGAGCGTCGTCTGATTCCCCACCGTAATTTCCTGCTTCTGGTAACCCACCGAACTAAACACCAGCACGGCGCGCTCGTCGGGCACGGCCAGGCGGTAGGCTCCGGTGCCGTCGGTAGTGCTGCCGCGCGAGGTATTTTTCACTGAAATATTTACCCCCGGCAAACCCGCCCCGGCTTCATCGCTGACGCGGCCGGTGATGGTCAGATCAACGGGGAGTTGGGGCGTACTGCTTTCCAGGACAGCGGGGGTTTCCCGAACTGATTTTTCTTTTCGTTTCGCCAGCACAATTTGTTCGTTGCGAACCTGGTAGCGAATGTTGAGTGGCTGAAAGAGGTGATCGAGTACGTTGCCAAGTTTGTCGTTGACAACCGTCACCGAAACCCGTTCGCCCAGGCCAATTTTGGAACTGTAGACAAACTTAACCCCGGTTTGGGTTTGCAAGTGGGTGAGTGCTTGCTTGAGAGTAACGTTGGTCAGGTTGAGGGTGACGTCCCGGTTGAGAACAACCTGCGCGTGGCTTTCCCGAGCCTGGCTGAATCCGGCCATGCATCCGATAAAAACCCATTGTAACATCCCGATGCGCATGAGATTCCGCCAATTGACGGGTCTTTTTGTACAGATTTTCATACTTTTGAAGGTCTGAGGTGAAACTCCTGTGAACAAAGGACTTCCGGCCCGTCACGGTAGCACGTGAGGAAACTGCAGGAAGTCGTGGTGAAACCCGGATGCAAACGAACGTGCTGGCACACGTTCGTTTTTTTTGTCAGGGAGGGTGTCGGTAGGGGGTCATGGGATAAATGAGAGCCGGTTTAGGGTTTCAATTTTCAAGATGCAGGGGGTACTTTCTAAACTTTTTTTATCGACTTTTTTTATCAACTTTTCTGTCATGGCACCGGCCACCCGGCCCGAGGAACCTTGTATTCGCCACCCAGCAAGGTCCCTCCTGCGTCGGGATGACAGAAAAGTTGATAAAAAAGCACTAATCGCAGCCGCTGCCTTCCAGCAGAATGGTTCCCCCCGAAATCGTGTAGGTGGCATCCAACGATTCGCAGAGCAACTCCAGGATGACCGGCAGCGGTTGTTGATTAAAATCGGCGGTGAGTTGGCAGTCGTACAGCGCCTGATTGCCCACGCGCATGGTCACGTCGAACCGGCGCTCCAGTTGGCGCACAACCTCCCGGATTGGGGTATCGTTGAAGGCGACGGAAACCGGTTCGTAGAGTTTCTTCAGGGGCTGGGCCCGCACCTCGTTCATCAGGAGCCGGTGGGTGGTTACTTCAAACAGCGCCTGCTGTTTGGGCTTGAGCACGACCGTGCGGAGGCGGGCCGAAGCGGCGCGTTCGGGGGTGCTCACGGCAACGCTACCACTCACCACCGCCACTTCGTAGAGGGCTTGCCGGGGCAGGGCCACCACGTTGAAACGCGTGCCCAGTACGCGCACCCGCATGGTTCCGCACTGAATCAAAAAAGGACGGGCCTCATCACGAACGACGTCGAAGTACGCTTCGCCCGCGAAGGCAATGGCCCGCCGGTGGGGGCCGAAAACCCTGGGGTAGCGGAGTTCGGCCTGGGGGTGCAGCCAAACCAACGTACCATCGGGCAGGCGGTGCCGAACCAGACTACCCTGGACGTTGACAAACCGAACGACGGGATTTTCCGCCCGACGCTGACTGGCAGATTCGGGGTAACCCGAAGATTTCGGACGGACTTGCTCGTACAACACCCAACTCAGAACGAGCACAACCAGCGCCGCCGCAACCCGGCCTGGCCAGAGCCTCCACCGGCGGGGCGCTTCGCCCAGGGCGATTGTTTCCCGGCGGGCAATTTCGGCCCGGATGCGCGTGAGCGTTTCCGTTTCGAGGGCGAGCCGCTCGGCGGCGGGCCGCTGGCTGAGTGCGTCGGTTTCCCCCGAAAGGTCGTGGTACCACGCTTCTACGTGTTGTACTTCCGTGGGGCTGCACGAACCCGCCAGGTAGCGGTCGAGGAGTTGGGGAGTAATTGGAATTGGGGTCATGCTGAGAAGAAAAGCATTCGCGTCTTTCCCGAAGTCGTTTCCCGAATACCGATACCCTTAGTGCCCTATCAAAAAATAATTGAAAACAGCGATGAAGACGATCGCGTTGAGGTGCTCGCGCAGGTGGTTGCGCAGTAAGCGAAGTGCTTTGGAGATGTGTTGCTCGACCGTTTTCTCGGAAATATGAAGTTCCTGGCTTACTTCCTTGTTGGTTTTCCCGCTTCGGCTGAGCATAAACACCTGGCGGCATTTCTCCGGTAGGGCCGCAACGCCCGTTTGGTACTGGTTCTTCAACTCGTTGACCCCCACCTCCTGCTCCGTTACGTTTGCGTGGGCGGTCGTCTGCCGTTCCCACAGCGAGGTGTGCCGCTCCCGGACCAGGTCTTTCCGCAACTGATTGATAATGATGTATTTGGTCGCCGAGAATAAATACGCCCGCACCGAAGTGACCGCCAATTGGTGCCGGTTGAGCCAAAGCGTGACAAACAATTCCTGCACGGCATCCTGGGCCAGGGCTTGATCGTGCATTTTTTCGTAGGCGTAGTTGTAAAGACGGGCGAAGTACCGGTGATACAGCACGTCGAAGGCCCGCTCGTCGTCGTTGCGCACTAATTCGAGCAACTGCTCGTCGGAGTTTTTTTCGTAGGATGCAATCACCGGCGCATTCGGAGTTCAGGGGCTTGATCCCCGATAAACCCAAAGTTATCCCATTATTTTCAAACAAACCGATGGGATTTGGCGGAAGCTGGCGTAAAGCCTCACCCGCGTGGTGCCCGCCCCGGTGGAGTGAAGCCGGGCAGACACCCGTTGGGAAGTGTGATGCAGCGCCTGATCTAGGAAATTTTATTTTTTATAAAAAAATAAATCAACTTCGCATTTTTGCCATTTTGGGTATTTTCATCCACAAAATACGCAAGAAAAGAGAGTACTTGGTGTTCCTTGAGACGCATATCGAGCTGTTTTTCGGATGAAATGCTCACTACAAAGTCTGTACCACCACTCATAGATTCGGGCGCACTTCTTCCGACAAGGGATAGGGAGAAAAAAATCTGAGTAATCGAGAATCCTCTTGCCCATCCGCTTCCGTAGATATGGGCAAGAACGGTTACTCAGTGGCCGTTCGACAACTGGAATGGCTTTTTTTGAACTACGAAGGTTGTCTGTATTTACTTTTTCAATTTCATCACAAAACAATCTTAAACTTTTTTTTCCCCATGATCAACCCATTCACGAAGGCGACTTCCAAGGGTAATCGTCAGGACGACGGCTTACCGGAGAACGAGCAACGGCGCGCTTTCATGCGCTACGCCGGTGCTTCGGTGGCAGCTACTGCGCTGCTGGCTTCTGCTTGTTCACCCGATGACACCCTCAACCCCCAAAGCGGCACGAGAGGCGCGCGTTTGGGTGACACGGTTAAGTTGGGATCCGGCGACTTTGCCGTGCTCAACTACGCCTACGCCCTTGAGCAATTAGAGGCCGCTTTTTACATCCAGGCCATCAACACAGGCAAAATTTCGGGTGACGAATTTCTGCTTATGGTCGATATCCGCGACCACGAAATTGCCCACCGGGAGTTTTTCAAGAAAGCCTTAGGGGCAATGGCTATTCCCGCTCTAACGCCCGATTTCAGCAGCATCGATTTTTCGAGCCGCATCGGTATTCTTTCAGCGGCCCAAGCCTTTGAAGATCTGGGCGTAATGGCCTACAACGGAGCGGGTCGCTACCTGACTACGCCGATTTACCTGACGCTGGCTGGCAAAATCGTTTCGGTAGAAGCCCGTCACGCCGCTTACATCCGCGAACTGCTCGTCGTCAACAACTTCTCGAATTCGGTTACGCCGGATTTCGCTCTGGACATGGCCAAGAAGCCTAGTGAAGTGCTCAGCATGGCTGGCAAGTTCATTCAGGAGAAATTTGATCTCACGGGCAGCGGCTTGATGTAATCCTTCGTCTAAACTTTTCAAACGTATTTATCTCATGAACATACTCAACATTTTACAAGACATCGAGCAGACCGATCCTGAAGTGTACGGTCGGCTCGACAGCCGCCGGTCGGCCATGCGCCAGTTCAGCAATTTGGGCAAGAAACTTACGGTGGGCGGTATGGCCCTCGGGTTAGGCACGATGTTTAAGAAAGCCTACGGTCAGGTGACACCAGCCTCGGTGATCAGCGTACTCAACTTCGCTTTATTGCTGGAGTACCTGGAAGCCGAATTTTACAGACTGGCATTGGCTAACGTGCCTTTCCCGAATGCAACGGCCAAGCAAACGTTCGTAATTATCGAAGACCACGAGCAAAAGCACGTCAAGTTCCTACGGGCGGCTATTTCGGGCGCGGGTGGCACACCCATCAACTCGCCCAAGTTCGATTTTTCGGGTGCCATGGGTGCGGGCAACGGTCCCTTCAGAGCTGCGTTCTCCAACTATCCGCTGTTTCTGGCGGTATCCCAGACTTTGGAAGACACCGGGGTTCGCGCTTACAAAGGACAAGCCCCCAACCTGATCGGTACGGGTGACGTGCTCGAAGCAGCGCTCAACATTCACTCCGTGGAAGCCCGTCACGCATCCAAAGTGCGCCTGATGCGCCGGATGATGGCCAGTTCGTTGCGCATCAAGCCGTGGATCGTCGGCATGGATTCGGGTATTGAAGGTGGAGCCGGTGGTTTGGTCGTCGCTAACTACGCTGGTGAAATCACCACCAACCAGGGTGGGGTCGAGATTTTCAAAATTCACCCCAACGTAACCTTCGACATCGCCACGGAATCGTTCGATGAGCCGCTATCGAGAGGAGACGTCGAGAATCTGGTCAAGGGCTTTATCGTTCCTGGAACCTGATTAGTACCTGTTTATAAGTTCAAGTGAAAAAAGCGCTGGCCCGAATATTCGGGCCAGCGCTTTTTTTGTTGCTTGCCCAAGAAGTTGTTTAAGGTAATTCCCGGCCCAGATCGGCAATGAGTTTTGCGCAACCGCCGTATTCTTTTCATCTTGAGGGCACTTCCCACCTGCTGCCCGGCTATGAAACTTCGTTACCGCGTTCTTGGCTTTTTGGTTCTGCTTTCCATCATCACTTACCTCGACCGGGTTTGCATCAGTTTATTGGGGAAATCCATCAAAGCCGATCTGGGTTTGAGCAACGAGCAATTTGGCTGGGTGCTCGGCTCCTTTTCGTTGGCTTACGCCCTGTTTGAAGTACCGACCGGTGCCCTCGGCGACCGCCTCGGCCCCCGACGGGTACTGACCCGAATCGTAATCTGGTGGTCGGGATTTACCGCGCTGACGGGCACGGCGTTCAACCTGGTTTCGCTGATGGTCGTCCGGTTTTTGTTCGGCATTGGCGAAGCGGGTGCCTACCCCAACGCCTCCATCGTGATTGCCCGCTGGTTTCCGGCCCACGAAACGGCCCGGGCGCAGGCGTTCATTTGGGCCGCCGGGCGATTGGGCGGGGCCATTGCCCCGCCGATTGTCCTGGGTGTTTCGGCGGTGGCGGGCTGGCGGGTTTCATTTTTTGTCATTGCCTTCATCGGCGTGGC
>JAJAZB010000160.1 GCA_026785975.1 Cytophagaceae bacterium
ATTCAGGCCTTTGGGCAGTTGAGCGATCGGGTTTTATTTACACCCAGTTTGGTATCAACAACTTCAACTACCTGAGTGCCCGCAAAGCAGGTTTCTTCGTTCACGACGCCCTGGGCGAGTATGCGTTTGTAAAAACCAAGCTCTCGTTGGGCATGGGGCTATCGGCCTGGAGTGGGTTGGCGCGGTTTGCTTCGCCTTCGGTCGGTACGATTATGGGCGTCGATGCGCCGCTTTTCGAGCAAAGTACCAACGACGTGACCGACCAGTTTTTGCGAAAACTGAGCGTATATGCCAAAGGCAAACTGGGCAAATTCGATTACCGCCTCGTGATGAGCAGCTCGCTGGCCATTCAACAATCCACCCCGCCCGGTACGCCCACCGGCATTGGAAGGATTTCTAATTTTTCATTGAAACCGCCCCGGATGCAGGGTAGTGGCTATGTTCAGTGGCAATTTCTCGACCAGGAAACCAACCTGACGCCCTATTTCACCGGTACCTACCTGGGCACCAAAAAGGTTTTTAACGTTGGTGCGGGCTTTGTTTACCAGCCCGGGGCGATGTGGCACCTGGCCGAAAACGGCCGGGACACGGTTTCGACGACCATGCGCCAACTGGCCGTAGACGTGTATTACGATGCGCCCGTCGGCAACAACGGGCAGGCCCTGAGCGTGTACACGGCCTTTGTTGATTTCAATTTCGGGCCAAATTATACCCGCAACAACGGCGTGATGAACCCGGCCAACGGAAACCGGTTTTCCAACGTACTCAACGGCGCGGGCAATGCGTTTCCACTGGTGGGTACCGGAAATGTGCTGTACGCCCAAGCTGGTTATAAACTGAAAAATGGCCTGTTGGGCACCTACGGCACGTTTATGCCCTACGCAAGTGTCCAGCATTCTACCTTCGGGCGTCTGGCCGACCCGGTTAATTTTTACGATGTCGGCATCAACTGGCTGCTGGCCGGGCATACATCCAAGCTCACGATGGCCTACCAAAGTCGGCCGATTTACACGACGGACGCCGGAGGAATTGCTCACGCCACAACCCGGAAAGGGAGTGCGATTTTGCAGTATCAAGTGTTCTTCAATTAGTGATTCTGAAAAAGGGAGTAATGGCAAAGCCGCACCAGATCTGGTGCGGCTTTCTTGTTTTTTGCCCCACCCTGAACGATTTAAAGCACATTTCGCGAACTTTGCGTTTGGAAGCATACACTTTATCCCGCCCAATAAATATGGAGCTTTTCTCAAAAGAACAGATTAAAATTTACGGTAAATCCCTGGTTCAGAACGATTTGAAATCGGGTATTTCCGTTTTTCTGGTCGCACTGCCGCTCTGTTTGGGGATTGCACTGGCTTCGGGAGCACCCTTGTTTTCGGGCTTAGTGGCGGGCATTGTTGCCGGGCTGGTTATTTCAATTTTGTCGGGTTCCGAGATTTCCGTGAGCGGTCCGGCGGCGGGTCTGGCCGTGATCGTGGGCCAGGCCATCATCACCCTGGGTTCGTTCAATATCTTCCTGGTGGCGGTTGTGCTGGCGGGTTTGATCCAAATCGGGCTGGGCTGGTTGCGGGCCGGTCAGCTGGGGAGTTACTTTCCGGAGAGCGTCATCCGGGGGATGCTCGTGGCCATCGGGCTGGTGATTATTTTAAAGCAAATCCCGCACGCCCTGGGCGACGACCAGGATTACGGGGGGGAATTTGAGTTTTTCCAGGCAGACAACGAAAATACGTTTACTGAAATCATCCGGGCTGTTGCCAATTTTAGTCCGGGAGCACTGGTTATCAGTGGGCTGGCTATTTTGTTATTGATTTTTTGGGAGAAGTTGTCGGTGCGAGGCTGGCGATTCTTTAAAACGTTTCCCTCCGGCCTGGCCGTTGTGCTGCTCGGTGTGGGCCTGAATGAACTGTTTCGGGTGTTTCTGCCCGATGCACCGGGGTGGTATTTGGGTGGTTCGCCCATCCACATGGTCTCTATTCCCCGCCTAAATAACCTCGGTGAGATTGGCAAGGTGCTGGAATTTCCGGTTTTTTCGGCCCTGAGCAATCCTCAGGTCTATGTGACTGCCCTAACGATTGCGGTGGTCGCCAGCCTCGAATCGCTCCTGAGTCTGGAGGCATCGGAGGCCATCGACCCGGAGCGGCGCATTGCTTCGCCCAACCGCGAACTCATCGCCCAAGGTATCGGCAATACAATTTCCGGGTTGATTGGCGGCTTGCCCATCACGTCGGTGGTGGTGCGGACTTCAGCCAACGTCTACGCCGGAGCACGCACGCGGATGTCGGCGTTCGTACACGGGGTCTTGTTGCTGTCGGCCGTGCTGATCTTACCCCGGTTTCTCAACCTGATTCCGCTGTCTTGCCTGGCGGCTTTGCTCATCACGGTCGGGTACAAACTGGCCAAGCCCAGGGTGTTCAAGAAAACGTTTGGCGAAGGCTGGACCCAATTTATTCCGTTCATTGTCACGGTGTTGGCGGTGATATTTAAAGACTTGCTCGTCGGGATTGCCGTCGGAACGGTGGTCGGATTGGGATTCGTCATTTTCACCAACTTCGTCTCCGTACTCACGGTGGTGCGCGACCAGAATCGGGTGCTGATTCGGTTCAATAAAGACGTCTCCTTTCTCAACAAAGCCCATCTGAAGCAGGAATTGCTCAATTTGCAACCCGGCGATACAGTCTTGTTCGACGGAACGAGCGCGCAGTTTATCGACCATGACATTTTCTCGATGGTGATGGATTTTAAAGAATCCGCGCCGCTTCGTCAGATTAAAATAGAACTCAAAAATTTCAATCGGTCAACGCCCAAAATTCGGAGTGTCGGGCGATCAGAACCGGTTTAGGGCCTCGTTGCTGGGGGATCGATTAGTAGCTCCGAAGCATCGAGCGTCGATAACTTTTTGAAAGTTGACAACGCTCAATGCTTAGGGTAAAATTCTGATAAGGAGCCGTGCCTCCGAGATTCGGGGCCGATCACTTCGTCTCGGCACCGCTAACCCATTTAATCCGCTAAATTTTAATGGAAGAGTATCAAAAAATCCTTCTTCAAAATAAAGCCTGGGCGCAGGATACCCACGAATACGACGAGGAGTATTTCACGCGCCTGGCCGCTACCCAAACCCCTCAACTCCTCTGGATCGGCTGTTCGGATAGTCGCGTCTCCACCGGGCGGGTAACCGACACCATGCCCGGTGAGATGTTTGTGCATCGCAACATCGCCAACTTAGTCGTTGAGGACGATATCAATGTCCTGTCGGTGGTGCAGTATGCCGTTGAGGTGCTCAAGGTCAGGCACATCATCGTGTGCGGTCACTACGGTTGTGGTGGGGTGAAGGCTTCGATGAGCGACGGCAAAAGTGGTCAAATCGCGCAGTGGCTGAGTAACATCGAAGACGTGTACGAACGACACCGGGACGAACTCGACGCGCTCAGTGAGGCGCGACGGGTCAATCGGTTGGTGGAACTGAATACAATTGTCCAGGTCAAAAAACTGGCCAAACTCGATATCATTCGCCGCGCCTGGGCGGCCGACGCCCACTACCCGACCCTACACGGTTGGATATTTGATCTGGGGACGGGTCTGCTGGATGAAATTTTGTACATGGCTCCCGACTAGGTTGAACGTGTTTTTTCGGAGCCAGTCAGAGCCAATACTTCGGTGTGATCCGGCGAAAAAAGTCTTACCACCAGATTTAGATTCCTGTAAAAATTAAAACCCGACGCAACCAGGCTGCACCCCAAGGAGTTACCCGCGCGTCTTCACCCGCCCGGCCAGGGCCGTAATCACAACGCCCAGCACGACAACCACCAGCAAGGCCCGGCGTAACGAAAATGCTTCGGCCAGAAAGCCAATCAGGGGTGGACCCAGCAAAAAACCCGTGTAGCCAACCGTCGACACGGCGGTCAGTGCCAGGCCCGCCGACATGGTTTGTGAGCGACCCGCCACGCTGTACACCAGCGGCACCACGCTGGCCACTCCCAAACCAACCAGCATAAAACCCGTCACGACGACTGCGGGTATAGGCAAAAGCAGCGCTAAACCCAAACCAAGCGCGATCAGCAACCCGCTGACCTGTAGCAGGATACGGATGCCGAAGCGGGCCGCCAACCCATCGCCACCGAAACGCCCGACGGCCATGGTAAACGTAAAAGCCGTGTAGCCGGTCGTGGCGACGCCCAGGCCGTGTAGCGTTTGTTTATAATAAATTCCCGACCAGTCGGCCATGGCTCCTTCGGTGAGCATACACCCGAAAGCGATTAGTCCGAGCAACATCAACGGGCGGTCAGGAAGGGCAAAAAGCGGTTGTTTTTCGTCGGGCTGACGATCCGTTCTGAGCATGAACCGGTAGGCAATAAGCCCTGACGCCAGGATGACCGAACCAACCAGCAAAAAGTGTTGAAACGGCACGGTGCCCTGGGACACCATTAAACCACCGAAGGCGGCTCCCGCCATGGCACCCAAACTCCAAAGGCCATGAAAGGACGAAAGAATGGGTTTGCCCCAAAGGGACTCGATGCCCACTCCCTGGGTGTTGAGTGAAATGTTGAGAATGTTCCCACAAGTCCCAAATACGAACAGCACCGCCATCAGTTGCCAGGCCGACGAGGCCCAACCAATGGCCGGTAGTGTGGCGGCGTAAAGCAACATGGTGACCAACGCGACGGTGCGGCTGCCCAGCCGGGTGACCAAGGCCCCCGTGACGAGCAGCGACAGCAGGGAACCGACCGGCATACCAATCAAAATACCACCCAATTGGGCCGCATTCAGGTTTAGCCGCTCCTGAATGTCGGGTATCCGCGAGGCCCAACTGGCAAACCCCGCACCCATGACAAAAAACAACGCCCCGGTTGCGGTTCGGGCCGCGATGGGTTTTTGAAGAGTCAATTCCATACTTTTTTATAGACTTTACACCCCCAATCCCCTGAAGGGGACTTTTTGCAGTGAAAAAGTTCAAGTAAGAAAGCCCCCTTCAGAGGGTTGTGGGGGTACGACGCGGATAACATTGTCACCTAAGTTTCTCAGGTTCGCACGATTTCTACCGCATTCGGCAGGAGGAGTTGTTCAACTTCCCGCCAGGTACTCACCCGCGTGTAGCCCGTCAGATTGGCGTTGTGCGGGGCCGAAAACAAGATCGGCGTTCCTTCAAACGGCTTCAGGTTTTTCTCGTGATCGTCGATGAGGTAATCGGCTTTGATCATGTATTTATGGCCACAAAAAACGATGTAGCGCCAATCGACAAACGGAAAATGCTCGGCCATCCACTCCAGTTTCTCCTTCAACGAAAGCGGAAACTCCATCGCCGCCGACACGATGAAAACTTCGTAGCGTTCCTGAAGTTTTTGCACCACGTCCTGCGCATCGGGCAACACGGCCATGTCCCGGAAAAATCCCGCTTCGTACACCCACGAACGAATCGTGCTCCGGTGAATATCGGTGACATCGGCCCAGTCGCGGCCCCAGAGTTGTTGTTTGGTTACTTCCACACCGGTGCGCGTGGTTAGGTAATCCAAAAAACGGCCCGTGGCGTCGGCCAGTACGTCATCCATGTCGATGGCGATTCGTTGCATTTGTAGTCGTGATTTGAGGCGGGGCGCGTAGCCTTTGAAATGGTTTGACGTTTGAGAGTTTGAAGGTTGAGAATTAGTAATTTGATTGATTTTCCAGCCTTTAAACCGTTTCAAACCTTAAACCATTTCAAACCAATATGTTTTGCCCCATCGTCAGCATCCGTTCCACCACGGGTGAAGTCCAGGCATCGACTTGCCAGTCGGCGGGGCTTAAATCCTGATTGCCTGAATTGGGATTGTAAAATCCAATGCAGAACATACCCGCCGCTTTGGCCGCTTTTACGCCGTTGGTCGAGTCTTCGATGACTACGCATTCGTCGGGCGAAACCCCGACATGAACGGCCTGCCGACTGAAAATCTCGGGATCGGGTTTGGCGCGGGGCACGTCTTCGCCGCTGAGTACGTTTTCAAAAAACGATTCCAGCCCCGAACGCTTCAGGCAGAGTTGCACCATCCGCCGTTGGTTGGACGACGAGAGCACCAGGCGGAACCCATTGCCCCGGAGCGTTTCCAGCAGGGCGGGAATACCCGCGATGGGTGGTAATTCGGGCAGATTGGCAAAATGCTCCATTAGTAGGTCGTATTCCTGATTTACGTAGTAGTCCGTTGTCTCCGGGAGATTGTGCAGTGCCTTGTAATGCGCATAAATTTCGCGCGACGACACGCCGGTGAAGCGGTCAACTTCGTCGTTTGTCAGGGTAATGCCCAGCCGTTCCCGAAAGAAAACCGGGTGGAAATGGTGGTAAATCGGCTCACTGTCGATGAGCACGCCGTCCATGTCGAAGATGAATAGTTTTTTCATTTGCCTATCTGAAATTCGTGCGTAGTGCTTCGTGCTTAGGATACTTAGTTACCAATTATTTCACAAAAAACCTCACAAAACCGCACACATCCAAATTAAATTTTCGTTAATTCGCCTTCAAAAACGCATAAAACCGAATATGCTCCGCGAAGAACGCCTCCAACTCATCCTGAAAAAAGTATCGGCTCAGCACCGGGTTAGTTCGGTTGAACTGAGCCTGGAACTGGATGTTTCGGACGATACCATCCGCCGGGATTTGAATGAATTAGCCCACAATGGTTTCTTAAAAAAAGTCCACGGCGGGGCTATCCCAACGATTCCGAAAGCCCCGGCTCCGTTCAAACTGAGTGAGCGGGTGCGGTACGCGCAGGGCCAGAAAGAGGTGATTTCTGAAAAAGCACTCAAACTTTTTGAGAACGGACAAATCGTTATTCTCGATAATGGTTCAACCAATATGCTGATCGCCAGTAAACTACCCGCTGAACTATCCGTAACGATTTTTACCAACAGCGTACCCATTGCCCAAATTCTGTGCGAACACCCAACCGTGGAAGTCGTGCTGTTGGGGGGCCGGATGTTCAAACGGGCGCAGGTCGCGGTGGGGGTGGGGGTTATTGAAACGCTGTCGCGCCTGCGGGCCGACCTGTGCATTGTGGGCGTGTGCAGCATTCACCCCGCCATCGGGGTGACCACACCCGACTGGGAAGAAAGCCTGGTCAAGCAAAAAATGGTCGACGTGTCCAAGCGGGTCGTGGCCACCGCCTGGCAGGATAAATTTGACACCGCCGACAGTTGTCTCGTTTGCCCCTTCGACGAACTCGACGTGCTCGTCACAGATTCGACCATCACCGCCCGGCAACAGGAGGAGTACAGCGGCAAGGGCGTCGAGATTTGGTGATTTGGGGTAGTTAGAAGGTTTATTCGCCAAACAGGCAATCCGCGCGTCAGACAACCCCCTGAAGGGGACTTTTTAAGTACTTGTTATTGAGTTATAAGATTATTTCATAAGTCGTTGGCAATGAGATAATAACACAATAACTTATGACCTAATAACTTTTGCACCACTACTTAAAAAGTACATCAGGCAGGAAAAGACCCTTTAGGGGCTGGGGGTAATATGGGGCGGATGAATACCAAACGTTGCCTTAGGCCGCAAAATCCCCAACCCCGGTATCTTTCCAACGCCTCGACGCCGCCGATTCAAGCACGGCTTCGCAAACTTTCTGGGTTTCCAGCGCGTCCTGGAACGTGGGTGAGCAGGGCTGCCCGGTTTCCAAACTCTTGAGAAAATCGGCCGCCTGATGAATGAAACTGTGCTCGTAGCCGATACCCAGACCCGGCACCCACCAGTTTTTCATGTACGGCTGGTCGCCATCGGTCACGTGGACGGAGCGCCAGCCGCGCACGATACCCTCGTCGGCATGATCGAAATAGTCCAGCCGGTTCAAATCGTGCAGGTCCCAGCGGATGGATGCATTTTCGCCGTTGATCTCGAAGGTGTACAGAGCTTTGTGACCCCGGGCGTAGCGCGTTGATTCAAAAAGACCCAGCGAACCGTTTTTGAAGTGGCAGTGAAAAATACACGCGTCGTCGATGCCGACCGGCTGCACGTTGCCGGTCAACTGATGCATTCGCTCTTTGACGAAGGTTTCGGTCACCGCCGACACGTCGGTGATGGCCCCGTTGAGCCACATGGCCGTGTCGATGCAGTGGGCCAGCAAATCGCCCGTCACACCCGAACCGGCCACTTCGGCGTCCATGCGCCACAAGCCAGCGCCGCCCTGGGGCACGTCGGCGCTGATGGTCCAGTCCTGTAAAAAATTGGCCCGGTAATGAAAAATCCGGCCCAGTTTGCCCGAAGCCACAATCTGTTTGGCCAGCGTCACGGCCGGAATGCGCCGGTAGTTGTACCAAACCGTGTTGGCAACGTTGGCCCTTTCAACGGCATCTACCATCTGCTGCGCTTCGGCCAGCGAGCGGGCGAGGGGTTTTTCACAAAGAATCATTTTGCCCGCTCTGGCGGCGGCAATCGCAATCCGGGCGTGGGTGTCGTTGGGCGTACAAATGTCAACGGCATCAATGTCGTCGCGGGCAATCACCGCGTTCCAATCGGTCTCGACGGACTCGTAACCCCACTGGTCGGCGAAAGTTTGGACGTTGTCGGCGTTGCGCGAACACACCGCCTTTAACACTGGTGTGTAGGCCAGTTCGGGGAAGAAATTGGGTACGCGGTTGTAGCCGTTGGAATGCGTCCGGCCCATAAAACCGGTTCCGATCAAGCCAATTCGGAGTTCTTTTTTTGTTGTCATTTTAAAACTGTTTTGAACGAAGTAGATGGGCGGGATTAGTTTGTTTTTAGTGGAAGGACTGGGTGCCCCAGTCGGGGACGCCTTCGCCCGCACCCGCCGGACAGCAAAAAAGCCGCCCGACGGGTATCACTCCGCTTCGTACCAGCCGTGCCGCTCCCGCACCTTCACCATCGTGGCCAGGATGTCGTTCCAGGTTTGGGGCTTGTTCATGACTTCATTCGGAAACATACAGCCATCCCAGCAAATGTGCCGGAACGCTTTGGTGAGTTGACCGGCCTCGTCGCGCAACCAGAAACCCGCGTCGTTGGCTACGTCGAGCTTGCCGTTGGGGTCCGTAGCCAGGCAGTGCCGACCCGTTTTGTCGTGCGAACCGGAGCCGAAAACCGTCCCGTCGTTCTGGGCGACGTGGAAGTCGATGGTCCAGGGGCGCAGGGCCGCCGTGAGGGTTTTGAGCGCTTCGGTCAAACCGGCCCGGTCGCTCCAGTCGTAGTTTTCGGGCAGGATGCGGTCCTCCGGGCGGTTGTAGCCGAGCAGGTACAGCAGCGTGTGCGACATATCGGCCTGAAAACCCATGTTGGGGCGATCCACGGCCTGCATCGTATCGATGGCCGTTTTCCAACTTTGCAGACCGCCCCAGCAGATTTCACCTTCAGCCGCCAGTTTTTCGCCGAAATCAGCGGCTACGTCGCAGGCTTCGCGGAAGGTCTGGGCGATGAGTTTGGTGTTGCCCGCCGGATCAGCCTCCCAACTTTGCGTGGAACTGGCCGAGTCGATTCGGATGACTCCGCCGGGCCGAACGCCAAGTTCGCGCAGGACTTGCCCGAAGTGGCAGGCTTTGCGAACCATCTCGACAAACTGCGCCCGCTCGTCGGGACTGCCCATTGCCGGGCCACCCCAAATCGGCGCGACCAGCGAGCCAATCACCAGGTTGTAGCCGGAGACTTTCTCGGCCAGGCGTTTAATGTCGTCGTCCGAACTGTTGATGTCAATGTGCGGATCGAACAGGCCGAGGTCGACGCCATCGAATTTAACGCCATCCACTTCGGCAGCCGCTGTCATTTGTAGCATCGTGTCGAAAGGAATCGGCGGCTCCGAATCGGGGCCTTTGCCCACGATGCCCGGCCAGGTGGCATTGTGGAGTTTGGGATAATTATTCTCGTTCATGAAACAGGGGAATTAAAACTGTTTGAAAATACCCCCAACCGAATCGTCGGACCGCCCCTAAAGGGAGCTTTTTTACTGCACGAAAAGCTCCCTTTAGGGGCGGTCCGACGATTCGGTTGGGGGTAACTGAAATCAGGATAGGGTCAGATTTTTGGTTACAAAACCAAATCAGGATTACCGGGGCCAAAGTGCTTCAGCATCACGATGGGGTCGGTGGTCGAGGGGTTGACAATCGTGACGCCCTCCAGCGCGGCTTTTTCGCTGACGAAAAATTCGTCGTTGGTCAACTGCCCGTACCGGATCAGGGCGGGCGTTTCCACGTCCCACGCGCCCAGCCTGCCGTGGCCCTGCATGATGATCAAGCCGTAGGCCGCGCTGTTTTTGATCGTGACGGTTTTTCCCGGAAAAACGGTCAGTTCCGTGGCGCTGAAGGCATCGGATTTGTAGCAAACCCAGTTTTCAACGTAGCCCTCCGCTTCCATCTCGGCCACCGACCGAACCGGTTTCGGAGCCATAAACCGGTTGGCCATCATCTGCGGGTCGACGTTCAGGTCCCAGTCGATGGCTTCGAGTAGTTGGTCATAATCGCCAATCCGGTCTTTGGGCGTACCGTTCCAGAGCAGTTCCTCGGGGATGATGGCCTCGTTGACCAACGATTGGTACATCGCGAACACATCGGACGCTTTTTGTGGCTCGTAGGTACACAAACTCCCCGGCGCGTGGAGCAAGCCGGGCGGCACATCCCAGCCGGTGCCGGGTTCGAGCCGGTAGGCCATCGAGTAGTTGGTGAGTTTGTTGTCGCCTTTGGTGAAATTAACCAGGCACTCGCGGATTTGGGCCTTCGTGGTGCCGGGGGCAATTCCGATGAACGTGTAGGGAAAATCACCGCCGTGGTTGTTCAACTGGGGGGGGAAATAATAGGCCTCGGGTTTGCCCAACTGCCCGATGAGCGCGGCCTGCTCGTCGTTGTGGTGGAGGTGGTGGGGCAGTGGCCCCATGTTGTCGAAAAACTTGGAGTACATCGGCCAGCTACCGTACTGTTTCCAGAGTCGCGCACCGATCAACTCGCCCTGAAGCTCATCAATTACATCTTTCAGCAGGAACTGTACTTCGCTGGCCCCATCGTTGAAAACCACCGCACTCAGCCCCTCATTTTCGCCGGTGAGCGGGCCGTTTTTGGCGGGCGTAGTTGATGATAGCCAGCGTTCGTCGATGCCGCCGCGCATCCCGCCCAGCACGTAATAATCGTCGGGGTGGAGTTTGATTCGTCGGCCCGGTACGCAAAACGACCGGGGTACCCAGGTTGGGGCGAGCCGTAGAATTCCCCGCCCCTGTTCCAATGCTTTTTTCGCCAAACTTACGGTTGAGGTTGTTTCCATGAAAAATTTAGAGATAATCGGTTTACGGTGAAGGGTTTAGAAAATGACTAATGTGCTCGTCATCGGGTAGCACGTCGAGCCTTACTTCGTAAGTTCGGCTTTCGCCGGGTTGCAGGAACAACAGCGACTGCTGCTGCCGGGCAGCGGTTTGCCCGATGGGTGGGTGCGTTCCGGGTTCGATGCCCGTGACGTATTCGCCATCCCCCCAGTGTTGCCAGTTGGTCAGCCAGGGCAGTTGCGCTTTTTGAAACCGCAACGCCACCGCAATGCCGAGTTTCGCGTTGTACAGCCCGGCCGTACACTGCCCGGAAACATCAGGCGTGGCGTCGATGAAGGCAACCGCCTCGCCGGTGCCGTTGTGTTCATCCATCGGTGCGGGGCAGGTGCGGAAGCCATGACTTTCCCGGAAAATGTTGCTGTTAATGCCGCCTTCGCGAGCTTGCCAGTCGCCCTGCCAAACGAGTTGGGTACCTTCATCGACCAACGGCCAGCCAAAATTAAAATGGTAGAGCAACATGTGCGGCGCCGGGGTGTTGGCGCGGTTGAAAACTTCATCGTGAATGCGGATGGTAGGCTGCCCGAGCGTCCCCGAAATAGTTCGTTTTAATTCCAGACTGGGGCCAAATACCTTCGTTTCCCGCATCCGTCCGGTGAGGCTAAAGTCGAGTTTGCCCCGCACCGGGTCAGGCTGGATGATGGATTCTATTTCGGCGGGAAGGTTGCTGATTTGTCCGTGAATTCCCCGTTCACCAAAAGCGTCCTGTTCGGGACCCCCCACGTGCGTCAGGCCGCAGGTCGTGAGCAGTCCGCCGTTAAACGTGCGGAGCCAGTCCAGGCCCCGGTCCGTGAAGGGCTGAGGCGACGTGATGCCCGACTGACTCAGCCAGGCCAGACTGTGCTGGTTGTAAAACGCATCGGCAATGTCCATCGCCCGGTCGAGGACGACTTTGTAGCGCAAACCCGTGCCGGTATTGATCCAGGCAATCCGGGTGCCCCGTCCGGCTCCGTTGTCCAACACGGCGGTTTCGATGCCGCCCAGTTGGGCCGGATGGCTTATTTTGCTCGTCCAGGGTTGCGGTGCCAAAGTGGGTTAATGTTGTTTTACCCCTAAATTCCCTAAAGGGGACTTCTTCAATCAGGATGGTTCTGCGTTAAAGTCCCCTTTAGGGGATTTAGGGGTATTTCCAAAATTATGTTACAATTGCTTCAGCATCAGGTTCCGGTACTGAACTTTCATCGGCGGACCCACGTGTACCTGTACGCCCAGCAGTCCCTTCGATTTTCGGTTGACAGTGTCTTCATCGATAACCTCGCTCATCAGCACCCCGTTGATGAAATGTTGCAGGCGGTTGCCTTTTACGATCAAATGAAACGCGTTCCAGCCCTCGCTTTTGATCAGGGTTTTCAATGAATCGGAGCTACCCAGCGAACCCGTCACGGCCAGGCCGGTCCAGGCGTTGTTTTTCACGTTGGCCCGGACGGCTTCCGGCGTAGCCTGCCCCGTGTACGGAGGGATCGTTGTTTTTTGCCCGCGATAGGCGAGGGTCGTCCGCTTCCGCTCTTCGTAGTTTTGTCCCGTGTAGCGGTTTTTCCCGTCGATGTCGGCCTGGTACCCGCGCAAGGCGAAGGGGACGTCGGTCAACTGGTCACTGCGGTAATTGATGCCGGAGTTACCACTTTCGGTGATGTTGAACTCGCCTTTGAGTTCAAAATCGGCCGGTTCACCGCCCCGCCAGACGATGAACGAATTAGTTTTTAGCAGCGTAGCAGGCGTAATCTCGCCGACCAAATTGCCGTTTTCGACGCGCCAGTAAGTGGGGTCACCTTCCCAGCCTTTGAGGGTTTTCCCGTCGAATATCTGGACGAAGCCGTCTTTTTTTGTACTCTGAGCCAGACTGGGCGTTGAGCCGGGGGCCGTCATGGCCACCAGCATCAATCCGATCCGAATGGCACTACCGCAGGGTTGTTTGAACATGATCCTCTTTTTTTTAACGTCTAACCTTATTTCCCTTTTGGGGGGCCACTGTTGGTCTTAAATACCTTGTCGTCGAAATTTCCACCCGACTTGAGGTAGGCCACCAAGTCTTTTAGTTCGTTGGCGTTCAGGCTGTTGATCAAGCCGGGTAGCATGATTGAAACCGTCGAATACTTCTTGGACACCACGTCTTTTTTGGAAATCTTCCGGACTTGATCGGCCGCGAAGGGGTTTTGGGAAATGGTGTAGCTGCGATCGTCTTCGTTAATCAGCCGACCCAACACGGACTGGCCGTTTTTCAACGTGAAAATTGTGGAAGCGTACTGATCGGAAACCGTTTTGTCGGGGTGAATAATGGCCTCCAGAATATCTTTGTTGGAAAACCGGGTGCCAAGTTGGGTCAGGTCGGGGCCGATGTCACCGCCTTCGCCCTGCACCGCGTGGCAGCGACTACACAAAACGGCCGAGTAGATTTTTTTGCCGGTATCAAAATTCCGGTCCACCAGTCCGCTATCCAACATGGCCAGGGCCGGGTCCAACTTCCAGCTCTTACCGGGGCCTTTGGGCGTGTAATTCGATACCAGATCATTTCCTTTTTCGGTCAGTAAATCAACTCCCGATAATTTGTTGTAGCGATCAAACTGGTCTTTGGGTACGTTGGCTAAGGCCAGTTTTCGGGCTTTATCGATGAACCCGACGTAACTATTGCCGCCCTGATACCCAAACGCACCGGCAAACCACTGGAAGTACTGATCCCTAAGCGCAGGCGTCCAGCCGGTTTTCTGGCTACTCAACATCGTGGCGTAATACGTCTGCTGGGCGGGCGGAAGTTTCGCCAGCATTTTAGCGATATCCAGGCCGTACTGCGGGTTGCGCAGGATCAGGTCACTCGATGCCGTGACGGTTTCCCCGCCAACGGGTCCCGTACCATCTTCCGCTTTTTTGGCCAGTAGGGTCAGCGTTTTTTCAACGACGCCCGGCGCTTCCAGCGAAATCAGCAATTTACTGTAGGCCCGGTTCAGCGTGGCCGATTCAGCCGGGTAACGCGGGTTGAGCAGGGCAATCGTTTTGTCTTTATCCGTCCCTTCGGGCAGGCCCATCCGGGTGAATGTCAATTCGATAGCCCGCAATACGTCCAACTGCTGCTGCTCCGTGAGTTGATCCATATTCACCTTCAACAACGCATTCAGCATGGGACTTTTCTGGGCCGCGTTGCCGTGGTGAGCCAGCGCGATCATGGCCTGGGTCAACCGGAGCGGATCGGTTTCGGCCAGCGCTTTTTCCTCCCACTGACTTACTGGCTGGTGTTCAACGGCCAGCCG
The DNA here is from genome assembly GCA_026785975.1 of Cytophagaceae bacterium. Classification (GTDB taxonomy): domain Bacteria; phylum Bacteroidota; class Bacteroidia; order Cytophagales; family Spirosomataceae; genus JAJAZB01. The sequence continues at coordinate 14,513 of JAJAZB010000160.1, forward strand.
GGCGGCGTAGCGCACAAAGCGATCCGGGTGAGCCAGGGAAGGCCAGGCCGCTTCGACCGCGCCCGCCATCGGCTCGCCGTGGTACTGCTCCAGGCTGGTTCTGAGCTGGTGTTCGGTTGTCAATGCGGGGGCTTGCGGGTCGGGCGAAACCGACTCAGTTCCGGTGTAGGTAATCCGGTACAGGTCGGATTCGAGCCTACGGCCACCGGTCAAAAAATACATCGCCCCGTCCGGGCCAATCACACCGTCGGTCAGCGGCAGGGGCGAGCCGGAGATAAATTCCTCGGCTGTTGCGCGGTACGAAGCACCCTCGGGCTGCAAATGAACGGCGTAAATAATGCCAAAACTCCAGTCGAACGCGAAGATGGCTTTCTGGTAGTTCTGCGGAAAACGAGAATTTCTCCCGGCAAAAACCCCGGTAGGCGACCCCTGCCCCAGATTCAAAACGGCGGGTAAGCAATCGGCAAAACTCGGTGACCAGTTGGAGGCCGAGGTGCGCCAGCCAAATTCGGCCCCGCTGGTGATGTGGCAAATCCGCGTGGGTTTGTACCAGGGCAGGCCAAAATCCCATTCCATGTCTGAATCATAACCGAACAGATCCCCGGCGTCGTTGAAGGCAAAATCGAAGGTATTGCGGAAACCGGCACCCATCAATTCCCACGTTTTCCCTTCCGGGTCGATTTTGGCAATCCAGCCACCGGGAGCCATCCGATTGATGGCGTGACCCCGGGGATCTTTGATTGCGGGGAACAGATTGTCTTCCTGCCAAACGGGCGGCAGACGATACGCGTCCATTTTTGGGATGTCGGTAAAATTGCCGCACATGACGTACAACGACTGTTGATCGGGCGACATCACAATGCTGTGCGGGCCGTGTTCACCTTCGCCTTTCAAGTCTTTCAGCAGCGTTATTTTATCCAGTTGATCGTCGCCGTCGGTGTCTTGCAGGCGGTACAGCCCGCTGCTTTTAGCGAAGGTAGAATCGCGCTTGTGGTTGACGACGACGTACAAACTATTGAACGCCCACAGCAAGCCCTGGGCGTAACCCATCCCGACTTTGGCGGCACTGGAATCAACTCCTTTTCCGCTGGAAAGCGTCTTGGTGGTGTCGGGCGAAGGAATACGTAACGGTTCAATGCGGGGCCGGGTGGTGGAATCTGAACCAATTGGCGGCAGTTCGAGCCGGTACAGAAAACCGTACTGATCGGAGGTAATCAGTCGCCCTTTGTCGTCGAACGTCATGGCTACCCAGGAGCCGCGCTTGTTGTCGGAGGGGCTGTACAGGTGCTCAGCCTTGAAGCCCGGCAGCAGTTTCAGCTTGTCAATTTTAGGATTGTTGGCCCCGATTCGTTCCGTTTCCATCCCTTGCAGGCCGACCCACGACGTGGTGATGAGAACAACGGCAAAAAGGGAAAATTTGAGTTTAGTCCTGTTGTTGAATGCAGAAAACATATTCGTTTAATTCAGGTTGTGAGGTTGTTAATTAGTGGTGCAAAAGTTATTGGGTTATAAGTTATTGTGTTACGGTTCGCCGCTGCGATTATCTCATTGTCAAAGACTTATGCAATCGCAGCGGCGAACCGTAACCAATATCCTTATAACTTACAGGACTTTCGCTTAGCCTCACCCCCGGCCCCTCTCCACCGGAGAGGGGAGGTAATCCAGGTTTCTGAGTCACCCCTCTCCACCGGAGAGGGGCCGGGG
>JAJAZB010000161.1 GCA_026785975.1 Cytophagaceae bacterium
GCCAAAAAATCGCGTCCAAGTCAAAGACTTGAACGAGTTGCGGTGCATCCTGCGAGTGGCGTTTATTTCCAAGCCCACGTTGTTCGAGGTGTGTCACCTCGAACGGCGAATAATCGTCGCGGCCGCCGCGCGGTTCTCCGAACGACGGGCCGCAATAGCGGCCAATGTGCGGTGTAATATGTAAAGCTATAGATAGGCATTTTCCTACTACCAGCGTTCCAAGTACGAACACTTGAAACAACCTAAATCCCAAACGAACCCCTGCCCGCCCATTCACCGACTCACGCGAACATTCTTCTGTTCGATTCGCGAAAGTTCCACCAACTGCCCGGCGATGTATTTTTGGTCGAAATCGCCCACGTTGGTGGCCGTGTCCCCCACTGGCGCGAGTCTGTGACTCGTGCCGGAGTTGGCAGGCCAGTGGGAGGTGAAAAAGGCAGATGGTATCGTATGGGCACGAGTTACAAACTCGTGCCAGTGGGCGCTTTTGTGGTAAAAATAGAGTCAAATCTTCTGCGTCACCACGTCCCGGATATCGGAGATTAACTTTTTGGCCAGATTGTCGGCTTTCGACATAAAATCCGACTCGGCGTAAATGCGGATGATGGGTTCGGTATTCGACTTGCGCAGGTGTACCCATTCCTGCCCAAATTCAATGCGCAGGCCATCCTCGGTGTTCACCGGGTTTTTGGCGTACTTGTGCTGAATGCCCTCCAATACGTCGTCGACGTCGATGTCGGGCGTGAGTTCGATTTTGTTCTTGGAAATAAAATAGCCGGGGTAGGACTGGCGCAGAACAGAAATCGACTTGCCAAACCTGGCCAGGTGGGTCAGAAACAGCGCAATACCGACCAGGGCATCGCGACCGTAGTGCAATTCGGGGAAAATCACGCCGCCGTTGCCCTCGCCACCAATGACGGCGTTTACCTCTTTCATCTTCGTCACCACGTTGACCTCGCCCACGGCGGCGGCGTGATACTCACCACCAGCTTTGCGGGTCACCTCACGGAGTGCAGCGGTCGACGACAGGTTGGAAACGGTGTTGCCGGGACGATGCTTGAGTACGTAATCGGCTACCGCGACCAACGTATATTCCTCACCGAACGGCTCTCCGTCTTCGCAGATAAAAGCCAGCCGGTCGACGTCGGGGTCAACGACGATGCCCAGATCGTACTTGCCGTTGCGGATTTCCTTACTGATTTCGGCCAGGTGTTCGGGCAGCGGCTCGGGGTTGTGGGCAAACACGCCCGTGGGTTCGCAATTGATGCGCTTGATGGTTTGTACGCCGAGGGCTTCCAGCAGCAGCGGCACGGCCAGGCCGCCCACCGAGTTGATGCCATCGACGGCGATGCGGAAATTGCGGGTTGCGATCGCCTCCCGGTCGACGAGGGGTAGCGCCAGAATGGCGTCGATGTGTTTTTGGAGGTAGGTATCGTTGGTCGAATAGCGTCCGAGTTTTTTTACTTCGACAAAATCAAGGTTTTCGCTTTCAGCCAGTTGTAGCACTTCCTCGCCATCGGTACCACTGATAAATTCCCCCTGCCCGTTGAGGAGTTTGAGCGCATTCCACTGGATCGGATTATGGCTGGCGGTGAGAATAATCCCGCCGATGGCCCCTTCGACCGTCACGGCCATCTCGATGGTCGGCGTCGTGGAAAGACCCAGGTCGATGACGTCGATGCCCACCGCCTGAAGCGTGGCCGACACCAGGCGGGAAACCATCTCGCCCGACAACCGGGCGTCGCGACCGAGGACGATTTTGGGCGTTTGGGTGGTTTTGCGCTTCAGCCAAAGCCCGAACGCCGCCGTAAACTTCACAATGTCGATCGGTGTGAAGGCGCTGCCGCTTTTGCCGCCAATCGTCCCCCGAATGCCCGAAATAGATTTGATGAGTGTCAAGAGTGATAGGGTCTGTTTGGTGTAGTTTGAGAAGTAAATATAGCAAAACTTTCGCGCCTACGGGCGGTACCTACCAAACAGTATAATGCGTATTTTGGCAAATTTACCTGATAATCAAGGACAAGAAAACAGGATTGATTACACAATTTCAGACATCAGCGGGCGCACCGACACGGTAGCCTGAAAATCGGATTGCACGCCGCCCTTGTGCGCAAACGACCCCGCCACGGGCGTGACCAACTTGGGAATCAACGAAGCCGCCAGGGGTACGTGCCGGTCGGCAACCATGGCGTTTTGGGTGGGGTCGAAGCCCCGCCAACCCGCCCCCGGCAGGTACACCTCAGCCCAGGCGTGGAGGTACTGCTCGTCTTTGAGTTCGCCAAAATAATACCCGCTCACAAAGCGCGCGGCCAACCCGAGTACCTGACAGGCCGCCATGTACAGGCTGACGTAGTCGCGGCAGGAGCCTTTCCGGTTGAGCAGGAGTTGTTCGGGCGAGAGCGGAGGGCCGGTTTCACGAACTTCATAGTCAAAATTATGCCGGATGTTTTTGTTGAGGTGGGTCAAAAAAGGCAATGTTTTCCAGTTGGCCTCAGCGGCCACCTGCCGGGCAAATTGCTCGACGAGAGTGGTCGCCCCCCGGGGCTGAAGGTAGGCTTGCAAAACCTGTTTGATCGATTCGCTGTACTGAAACGGAATCCGGTAACTTTCGACCGGGTGGAAAATAAAATCGAACGGATTTTCGAGCAGCGTAGTGACTTCCATTTCCGCCGTAATGTCGAGGCAGTTGGTCGGCTGTTGATAAAAAAGCTGGTGCTGCACATTCCCCTCGACGTCGGTGGTCAACACCAGTTTTTCGGGTTCGGGACTAATCTGGAATTCGTGGCGGTCCAACCGCACAAACGGATTGGTGGGCGGATACAGATGGAGGGTATGCGGCGTGAGCGAAACCGACTTACTGTAGGTATACACCAACTGATGGCGGACAAATAATTTCATACCGGTAGCCGGGCTACTTTATCGAAAATGGGGGCCATCCAGTCGTTGGGGAGCCGTTGTACCGACGCATTGAGCAACGCACTCCATTGGTGGCTTACGCTGTCAACGTCTTCTTTTTCAAGGCGATGTTCGACCATGTGAAAACTATTCCGCTCGTAAATGGCCACGTCCAGTGGAAAGTCGACATCGTTGACGCTGACTTTGGTGGCGTCGAACGACAGAAAGCCGATTTTAAGGGCGTCGTTCAAATTGGTGTTGTAGTGCAAACTCCGGTAGAGCAGCGGCTTGCCGTACCCCGAATTGCCAATCACGAAAAACGGCGAACTTTGTCCGACCTCGACCCAGTTGCCTTCGGGGTAGAGTAGAAACAACTTGTGTTCCTCGTCGTCTTCGAGTTGCCCCCCCACGACGGCGTACAAATTGAATTCCAGGCCCGATTCGTGCAGGGAAGCGCGATCCTCGCGCGACACCCGCCGGACCTGTTCGCCGAACGCGTTGACGGCTTTGTACAATTTATTGAAGTGCTGGTCGCGCTCGGCAATCACCTCCCGGAAGTACGTAATGGCTTTGTCGCGCACGGAGCGCAGCCCCGAGGTCATGATGAAGAGCGAGTGATGCTCGACTTCATGGATCGAAATCTTCTTGTTGGTGGTCACTTCCGTACCCGAGGTGAGCCGGGTATCGGCCAGGGCCACCAGTCCGGAAGCCACTTTAATGCCGAGGCAATACGTCATAGTTTAGCGAATAGAGTCGAGAGAACTGAGGATAGTTAAACGCCTTTTCTCCCACATTCTGAACTGATTATTTGAAACAAAAGTAGCCGATAGCCACCGAATCAGAGCAAGGAGGCTGACGCAAGCTGAGTATTTTTAACTGTTCTCTAACCTCTAAATTTCACTGATTCTGCTGCTGAAGGGTCCAGGTTTCTATGGATTTAAGGTCAAAATACGCCTCCGAAATAGCCTTGCCTACGGCGTTGTTGCGCGTCTGAAAATCATCGAGGTACTGGTGAAGCCCGGTCGAAAACAGCAGTTCAATGTCGGTAAACTCCACCTCTGAGCGTAGTTTACTCAATTTTCTTTCGGCCAGGTTGGTGTGCCCGCCGCCGATGTACACGCCCGAAATTTCGTAGAGCGATAGTTCGGCCCGCTTGAGGCAGTGCAACACCGAGCGCGGGAAATTTTTGTCGGTAATCAGAAATTCGACGATGTAGGCCGAGTTGATTAGTTTGTACTGTTGCCGGTACATGTTGTAAGCGCTCACCGATTTGAGGACGGAACTCCACAACAGCAAATCGAGCGGCGAGCCTACGGCATCGGGGCTGGGCAGCAGGGTGAAGTATTTGACGTCGAGAAAACGCGTGGTTTTGTCGGCGCGTTCGAGCATCCGGCCCAACCGCCCAAAGTGCCAGCCTTCGTTACGGGTGATGGTTGAGTCGATGATGCCGTAAAACAACTGGCAACCCGACTTGATGTCTTCAAAAAAAACCTGAAAATGGGTCAGTTCCCAATTTCGGCGGGCGGCGGCGGCGTCTTTGACCTTCCAGTACATCTGGTTGACGTGCTCCCACATTTCCTTCGAGATGGTTTCCCGGATGGTGCGGGCATTTTCGCGGGCGTACTGCAAACAACTCAGGATGGAGTTGGCGTTGCGCGCGTCGAAGGTCATAAAGTGAATGATGTTGTCGCGGCTGGAGGTGTCGTAGTGCTCTTTAAACTTGTCGATGTCGGCCGTCGCGATGATGAGCGGCTCCCACTGCTCGGGCACGTTGGGCGGAAGGTCCAGCGCCAGATTGAAATTAACGTCCACAAACCGAGCGTAGTTTTCGGCCCGCTCGATGTAGCGGTTCATCCAGTAAATCGATTTCGCCACGCGACTCAGCATATCCGGCAGAAGGTAAATTTTTTAATGAAAAAGGAATAAAATTTGGTATTTGGCAACGCACTCAGCACGAATAAACGGAAAAAGAGTGGTTTTTCAAAAGATGATTTTGCTCGCCTAATTTGTTCGGGTAAGCCACCAGTTCGCAGAAAATGGCAGAATGCGTCCGGGTTTGCAAACAAACTTTAGTCCAAAATCTCGTACCGCTCCCCCAACCGCAACACCCGGTATGGCGTTCCGTATTCCCCGGCCCAGCGCACAAACTCGGCGGGGTCTTCGGTGTTAAATTTGAATAAATCGTAGTGGTGCGGGATGACGAGTTTGGCACCAATCTCGCGGCCCAACCGGGCGGCTTCTTCGGCGTTCAGATTGCCCGCCACGCGACGTTCAGGGCGGTTGCCGTTGATCGGCAGGAAAGCGACATCGACGTTGAAGGGCTTCAGCGTTTCCACGATGCCCTCGTACCAGAGCGTGTCGCCGGAGTGGTACACGGTGTAGGGGCCAAATTTCACGACAAAACCCATGTACCTGCAACGCCCCGCCTCGTCGCGTTCGGTTTGGTTGTGCGCCGCCGGAACGCCGTGAAACGTAAAACCCGCCACCTCCGCCGTTTCCCCATCGTTGAGGCCGACCGGGAGGTCGGCTCTACCGTTCAGGCGTTCGCCAACGAAGGCCCGGTTGGCTTCCGGAATAATAAATTGAAGGTTGGGATTGGCGCTAAAAAGTGGGAGCAACGTTTCCGCGTCGAGGTGGTCGGTGTGGTTGTGGCTGCTCGTGACGACAGCCACCATGTTGAGTTTCGCCGGGTCAATCACCAACTCACTCATGCGGGTATGCGGCTTGTCGGTGGTGGCGTATTTACGGGTCAGCGAGTCCGACAGGTACGGATCGAAGAGCAGGTGTTTTCCCTGAAACTGTATCAGAAAGCCACTTTGGCCCAGCCACCAGATGCGAAAACCGTCGGGTTTGGTGGCGGTACGGTGGATGTCGGCGAGGAGAGTTTTGTCTTTTTGAAAAGCAGGAATTAAGGGCATTTGATGAAAACTTTAACCCCAGGTTTGTCCAGTTTATCGGGCCAGCGTCCGGGGTGATTAGTCGCAGTTTTGACGACACGCGCCGGAAAATCGCGCTCAGCGGGTTAGCCGCCACTGCCAAACGGTTCCGTCGTCGGGGTGTTCGACAACACCCTGAGCATCAAAACCTAATTTTTTCAGCACCCGCGTCGAGGCATTTTCTTCCGGCCTGGTGTGGGCCAAAACCGCCGTGACTTCCGGGTGGCTCAACGCGAAATCAAGCAATCCCTGGGCGGCTTCGGTCGCCAGGCCGCGCTCCCGGTGCGTCGCTTTGATTTCGTACCCAATTTCCACGGCTCCTTCCGGCGTTGGGCCACCTTTGAATCCACCGCTGCCAATCAGCAGGTTATCAGGTCGGTACACCAGCAGATGCGCCCCCCAACGTTCGAGTGCCGGGTCTTTTTTGACCAGTTCATAAAAAAACGGGAAGGCGTCGGCGTTTTCGGTCCAGTGCCGGGGCACGTTCACACCCAGCACCCGGCTGAGCGTCGCATTGCCAGCCAGCACGGCTTCCATCAGCGTGAGGTCGCAGGGAATGAGGTTGAGGCGGGCTGTTTGAATCATAGTCAATGTGCTAATTTCTAATGTGCAAATGTGCGAATGAATACATTGGAAATTAGCACATTAGAAATTGGCAATTATAACCCTTCACGCACCAGCTTCGCGCCTTGCACCATATTGGCCAACTTTTGTTTGGTGGCCCAGCGGGCGGTTTGGCTCATGCCGCAGTCGGGGGCAACGGCGAGTTTTTCGGCGGGTACGAAGGGCAGGCACTTGCGGATGCGTTCGGCGACGTCTTCCGGCGTTTCGATGTAGTAACTTTTCACGTCGATAACGCCCACCGCCACGTCGAACTTTTCGGCAAATCGTTCGAGTAAGTGTACCTCGGCAAAATTCAGAATGGTCATTTCCGAGTGCAGTTCATCGACGGTCATGTCCATAAAATCGGGCAGCATGGGCGCGATGGTCTTTTTACCCACCGAGCGACCTTTGTAATTGCCAAAGCAAAGGTGCATCGACAGGCGGGTTTTGCCCACACCCGGTGCCACCGTCCGGTTGAAAATATCGACAAAACGCTTCGTGTCTTCCCGGTAGGCGTAGCAACTCATCGACGGTTCGTCCACGCAGATTTCGGGGCAGCCGAGGGCCACCAGATCGGCAATTTCTTTTTGCACGAAGGGCAAAATGGCCTCGGTGACTTCCCAACGGTCTTTGTAAAATTCACCTGGCAGCAGTCGCCCGCTGAGCGTGTACGGCCCCGGAATCGAAACTTTCAGGCCCTGTCCAACGGGGGCGAGGCGTTTCAGTCGTTGGTATTCTTCCACCACGCCGAGGCCCTTGGGCGCGGTGAGCGGCTCCACGATGCTGTGCTTGCCGCGCTGATCGTGGGCGGGTGGGCCAAACACGCGGTTTTCCGCCTCGTTGTTCTGAATGCCCTGGATGAAGCCGTAAAACGAGAGGTTGAAATCGAAGCGGGTCTGTTCGCCATCGCTGATGACATCAAGCCCGGCGGCGACCTGATCGTGGATGGCCGTAACGACGGCATCGTCGATCATTTCCTGAATATCGGCGGGGCCAAATTGGGCTAAATGCTGACTCGAAAATTCAAGCCAACCCGGAAACGGCATCGAGCCGACAACGGTGGTTTTGATGGGGAGGGGTTGCAAGGGTTGGGTTTCAATTACTTCAGTCCGTGGTACACCGACCGAAATGAGTTTAGGTTACGAACGAAGCAGTCTTTATACCCAGACTACGGCGGAGGAATAATTGCTTAATATTATTCATCTTACCAATTTTGACTTACATATTCAGCAAATTTTAAAGTGTTTTCTAATTTCGATTTGCAACTTTCAGGAACAATATCTTCATTTTGATGAGTCTTGAAGCATAAACTTATTTTATTTATATCCTCCTCATTGAACTCTTTCCACGGCCATTTTATTGCCATATAC
>JAJAZB010000162.1 GCA_026785975.1 Cytophagaceae bacterium
GGGTATTTCGGGTGGTGGCAACGTCTGCAACGGGGAGACCTTCACGCTCAACGCCACGGGCTGTTCGGGGACGTACCACTGGTCCAACGGCGCGAACGGGGTCAGCAGCATCAGCGTGGGGGCGGGCAGCTACTCGGTCACCTGTGAGCAGGGCGGCTGTACCGGCGGCTCGTCGGCGTCGGTCACCGTCACGGCCAACTGCGGGGGCGGCGGGAGTTGCGTGGTCAACCGGGTACGGTTCAAGTTCAGAAATGTAGGGGATTGCTGCATGGATCGGCTGGTGGGAGCTAAGATTCAGGGTTCCAACGACGAGAACAACTGGACGGATTTGCACGTGTTCTCCGCCAACGGCACCGGGGACTGGCAGGAACAAACCTTCACTAACGCCATCTACGCCCACGTGCGGTTTGTGGCCAGTGCCAGCGGCTCGGGCGAATTGTTTGAACTGGAGTTTTACAACGGCAGTACGCGCCTGACCGGTACGGCTTTCGGCACCTCGGGCGTCGATGGCGGCACGGGCTACGGCTCGGCGTTCGACGGTAATCTGAGTAGCTGGTGGCACGGCGTCTTCCCCGGCCCCAACAACTTCGCCGGACTGCACCTGAGTGGCTGTGGCAGTGGTGGTCGGTGGTCGGCCGATGCGGTGATGACCGAAGAAAATACGCCGGGTGGCCTGCGCCTGGTGCCCAACCCGGCCAGCGAGTACGTGGAGTTGCGCCTGGGGGCAGGTGAACGTCTGCGCCGGGCCGAGTGCCTCGACGTGCAGGGCCGGGTGGTGGTCGAAACGGAGCAGTCCCGGCTGTACATCGGGCGGTTGCCGGGCGGCACGTACCTCATCCGGGCCGAAACCACAGCGGGTCGCATCTACAGCCGGGTGCTGGTGAAACCCTGATTCGGGTGGCGTAGCGTCGGTAGATAGCGGTCAGACGAACTGGGTGTCTCCAACGCTTTTTTGCCGTGACCAAACGGGACATTCGTCAATAAAAGGGATCCTCGAACACCTGGGGAGCCTTTTTATTGATGAAGTTGTTTAGGATTTCGTTTTTAAGCGTGGGTGTCACCCTGTAATTGTCCTTTTTAGATAGCCTCTAAATCTGAGTTTAGCCACTCACCTTCCCGCTTGCCTTTGGCTGATTGTGTACTTTTCTCTACTTTTGAGAAACGTCACCCGACTCGCTGACAGGTCGTGTACGCGCACAGGGCGTTGAACACCGCCGCCCGGAAACTGAACCCATGATTGCCTACATCGACGGTAAACTCACCTACAAAGAACCCGCTTACGTGATTGTCGACGTGGGGGGTGTGGGCTACGAAATCCGCATTTCCCTCCAAACGTACTCCGCCCTGGCCAACACCGAGGAACGCGTGCGGCTCTTCACCCACCTCAGCATCCGCGAAGACGCCCACATTCTCTTCGGCTTTCTGGACCCCGACGAAAAGCGCCTGTTCATGGACCTCACCAGCGTATCGGGCATCGGCCCCAATACCGCCCTGGTGATGCTCTCCTCGCTGTCGTCGGGTGAAATTCGGCAGGCGGTTACCGCCGAAGATCTGCGTACCATTCAGGGAATTAAGGGCATCGGGGCCAAAACGGCCCAACGCGCGATTCTCGAATTGAAAGACAAATTCCGGAAAGAAGGGATGCTGGGCGGAACGCTACTTTCGCCGCTGGCCAATGCCGCCAAACGCGCCGACGCCCTGGCCGCCCTGACCGTGATGGGATTGCCCCGGCCCGCCGCCGAAAAGAGCATCGACCTCATCCTGAAACGCGATCCCGACATTGCCCTCGAACAACTGATTCGCCTGGCCCTGCGGTAGGTGCTTTTTTGACTGTTTACGCCAATATTGGCACGGTCTTCGCCGTTAAGAGTTGCGGCTGTCATTACCTGCTTTTAAGCGTACCGACGAGCGAGAAACCCATCTTGAAAGACCTTTCCTTGCGAAAAACCGTTTACATACCCCTCGTGGTCTTGTTGGCGACACTCGGACTGGGGCCGCTGACTACCCTCGCCCAGAATCCCATCCCGCCCGGCGTACCCACGGCGGCGGATAGCCTGCTGGCGACGGTCAACCGGGGTTCCGTCCGGTTGAAGTCGGGGCGGCGACCGTTGCTGCGGCTTTCCGACCGGTACGGCAACCGCCTCAGTCAGCCCATTCCGGGTTCGCCCTTCGCGCCGCGCGACCCCCGTAGTTTACAAAACGACTTCCAGATTGACTCGGCGGGTCGCCTCTCGATTTACGAACGACTGGCACCCGACGGCGGTCGCTCCTTCGATTTCCGCCCCGCCGAAACCATGACACTGGAGCAGTACAGTGCCCTGCAAAACCGCCGCGCCTACCAACAACTTTTGAAAGGCTACGCCGCGCAGTCCGATGGGAAAAGCGCGACGACGGGGCGGGGACTTTTCCCGAAATTCAACATGAGTACGCCCGGCCTCGACCGGATTTTTGGCGGCAACGGCATCGAGTTCAAACCCAACGGCTCGGTGCTGCTCGACCTGGGTTTTTTGTTCCAAAACATTGATAATCCGGCCATTCCGGTGCGGCAACGCCGAACGGGCAACTTCAATTTCAACGAGCAGGCGGCGATTAGTTTTCAGGGAAAAATTGGTGATAAAATGAACATCAACACCAATTTTGACACCAAAGCCAGCTTCAATTTCGAGAACCAACTCAAGCTCAATTACCGCTCGCAGGAGGAGGATATTATTCAGAATATTGAAGCGGGCAATACCTCGCTGCCCCTCAACAGCCAGTTGATTCCGGGGGTGCAAAATCTGTTTGGGGCCAAAGCCCAACTGCGGTTTGGTCGGCTCGACGCCACCGTCGTGGCCGCTCAGCAGCGTTCCAAGCAGGAAAGCATCACGCTCCGCAACGGCGCTCAGGGACGGCAGTTTGAAATCCGAGTTGACCAGTACGACGAAAACCGGCACTTTTTCCTGAGCCAGTATTTCCGCGACCGTTACGAAAGCAGCCTCCGAAGCCTGCCCGTGGTTACTTCGGGCGTGACCATCACCCGCCTGGAGGTGTACATCACCAACCGCACCAACACCACCGAAACCCTGCGGAATCTGGTGGGTCTGGCCGACCTGGCCGAAGCCCGGCCTTACGCGGCGCAAAACCCGAGTTTGCAACCCATCAACCCCACCAGCTCCGCCGACAACCGGGCCAACGGGCTGTTTGCCAAGGTCATCGCCGACCCCACGCTGCGCCAGATCGACAATACCTCCCTGGCCCTGGAGGGTCTGGGATTGGTGAAGGGCCAGGACTTTGATATTCTGCGGGGGGCCAAGCGCCTGACCGCCAACGAGTACCGGTTTCAGCCCGAACTCGGGTATATTTCGCTGATGGCGCCGCTGCGCAACGATGAAATTCTGGCCGTGGCCTACGAGTACACGCTCAACGGACAACCCCACAAAGTGGGGGAGTTGACCGAGGATTATCAGAACCGCAAGGACGACGAAGTGCTGGTGTTGAAACTGCTGAAATCGGCCACGATTCGCAACCGCACCGACCTGCCGATGTGGAATTTGATGATGAAAAACATCTATTCCCTCAACACCCAGAACGTAAACCGACAGGGTTTTCAACTCCGAATCGTTTACAAAGACGACCTGACCGGCATCGACAACCCGAATTTGCAGGAAGGGCCTTTGGCTAATATTCCCCTGTTGCGAGTGATGGGCCTCGATCGCCTCAATTACATGGATGACCCGTACCCCGACGGTAACTTCGACTTTGTGGACAATTCGGTCGATACCCGCAACAGTTCGACAGGTTTCAACTCGTTGACGAACAATCAGTTGAATAGCGGCGGGGGGAATTCCTACAACAACACGCCCAGTTCGTCGACCCGAACGCTGAATACCAATTTCGTGGAAGGCGTCACCATCGACGCCCGCAACGGTCGCGTTATTTTCCCGGTGCTCGAACCCTTCGGCTCCAACCTGCGCCGCCAACTGGGGGATAATCCTCAGTTGGTTGAAAAGTACGTGCATACCGTGCTCTACCGCAGCACGCTGGCTGATGCGCAGCAGGTCGCCGACAAAAACAAGTTTTTCCTGAAAGGTTCTTTCCAGTCGGCGGGCGGGTCGGAAATTCAGTTGCCGTTTGGCGTGGATGAGAAATCGGTGAAAGTCACGGCGGGCGGCGTAGGCTTGAATCCCGGCGCTGATTTCACCGTTGAACCCGGTTCGGGGCGGGTGCGGATTACCAATGAAAGCATTCTGAATTCGGGCCGCGACATTCAGGTTACCTGGGAAAAACCCGATCTGTTCAACAACCAGGTGCGTACCCTGCTCGGTGCCCGGTTGGATTACCGCGTCGACCGGGATTTCAACATCGGCTTCACCGGAATGCGCCTGCGTGAAACGCCGCCGGCCAACATTCGCCGGGTGGCCATTGGCAACGAGCCGGTGAACAACACCATTTTTGGCTTCGACGCCAACCTGCGCAAGGAATCGCGCTGGCTCACCAAAGCCCTCGACGCCCTGCCGCTGCTCCAGACCAAGGAAGTGTCGAGCATCACGTTTCAGGGCGAATACGCGCAACTGCTGCCAGGTGTAACCCCGCGCGTAGCCAGCCGCTCGTACCTCGATGATTTTGAGGGTGCCCGCACCGTTTACGATTTCACGCGGCAGCCCAACCGCTGGCGGCTCGGCGCAACCCCGCAACTTTTCCCGCAGGGCAACCGCGCCAATCCGCTCGAATACGCGTTTCGCCGGGCCAAAATCGCCGTGTACTCGGTCGATAATACGTTTTACACCGGAGCCGGATTTGGGGTACGACCGCCCGAAAACATCGACATTGATAATAATTACACGCGGAACGTTAACCCGCAGGAGGTGTTTCAGAACCGCGCCCTGCAAAATTTTAACCTACCGCTGCAGGTACTCGATCTGGCGTATTATCCCCACGAACGCGGGATGTACAACTACAATCCCAACCTGGAATCGAGGGGTTTGCTGAAAAATCCGAAGCAGAATTTCGGGGCCGTGACCCGGGCGATTACGTCGGACAACGACTTCGATAATTCCAACATCGAAATCATGGAGTTCTGGCTGATGGATCCGTTTCTGGACGGGGAAAACGGGAAGGTGAAGGATGGGATTTTCAACGATAACAACCGAACCGGGGGCAAATTGGTCATTAACCTGGGGGATATTTCGGAGGACGTGATTCCCGATTCGCGCTACAATTTTGAAAACGGCCTGCCCGCCGGTCCGACCATCACGCGGGCGCAAGCCACGCCGCAACAACCCGCCAACGTCGATTCGACGGCCTGGGGGCTGGCTCCGCGCCAGCAATTTGTCATCAATGCCTTCGATAATTCGGCCCGCGAACGGCAGGACATCGGCCTCGACGGCTTGAGCAGCGGGGACGAAAGCCGGTTTTTCCAGCAAAGTTTTCTGCAAAAATTACCACCCAACCTGACCCCCGAGGCCCGGGCGGCCATCGAAGCGGACCCTTCGGCGGATGACTTTAAATTCTACTTCGGCGACGAAGCCGACCAGAAAGGCTGGCAGATTCTGGAGCGGTACAAAAATTACAACAGCATGGAGGGCAATGCGCCCGAGAGCAGCCGGGGCACCGACCTGACGCCCGCCCAAACCAACCTGCCCGACGCCGAAGACCTCAACATCGACAACACGATCAACGACTCGGAAGGGTATTACCAATACGAAATCGACCTGCGCAAAAACCAGTTGGAAGTAGGCCGGGGCTTCGTTGTCGACAAGGTGCAGGGGATTAACGGGGCAACCTGGTACCTGTTTCGGGTGCCGGTGCGCAGCCCAACGAGCAAGGTCGGCGGCATCAATGGCTTTAAATCCATTCGCTTCATGCGGATGTTTATGACCGACTGGGAACAGCCCGTCGTCCTCCGGTTCGCGCAGTTGCAACTGACGGGTTTTCAGTACCGTAAATACCTGTTCGATTTGTCGCCGAAGGGCCTCCAGGAAACCCCTGAACCCTACGACGCCCAGTTTAAGGTGAGTACGGTGAGCGTGGAAGAAAACGGCCCCGGTACCAAAGAAGCCGGTCAGTTTCCGTACGTGGTGCCGCCCGGCTACCAACGCGACCGCGACATCACGACGCTCAACAACGCCGAACTCAACGAGCAGGCCCTGAGCCTGTGCGTGACCGACCTGCGCGACGGCGATGCGAAGGCCGTTTTCAAAAACGTCAACCTCGATTTGTTGCAGTACAAAGGCATCACGATGTCGGTTCACATGGACAACACCGCCGACGAGAGCGGCACCACGTCGGCCTTCCTGCGCCTGGGCACCGATTTTACCCAGAACTACTACGAAATTGAGGTGAAGTCGTTGAAAGCCACGGTGCCGGGCAGTTTCAACGTGGCTGAACCCGATGCCGAAATTATCTGGCCCGCCGACAACAAATTTGACGTGCCGTTCGACGAATTGCGGCGGGTGAAAGCCGAGCGCAACCGAAGCGGCGCGGCGCTGTCGGCCCCCTTTACCCTCGAAACCGAAGACGGGCGGTTTAACATCACCGTGGTGGGCAACCCGGATATTTCGGCAGCGCAGATTCTGATGCTGGGGGTGCGCAATCCCAAGTCGCCGGATGAGCAACCCAAGTCGTTTTGCGTGTGGCTCAACGAACTGCACACCAGCGGTTTCGACCAGACTTCGGGGAAAGCCGCCATTGGCCGGGCCGACATCAAGCTGGCCGATTTTGCCAACGTCAGCCTGACGGGAGCCTTCAAAACCTACGGATTTGGCGGCGTACAAACGCGGATTTCGGAACGTGAACGCAACAACAGCCTCGAATTTGGTGTGGCATCGAGTATTTCGCTCGACAAACTTTTCCCCGAAAAATGGGGCCTGCGCATTCCGGTGTACCTGAGTTACGACCGCCGCAACGTGAAGCCGCACTTCAACCCGCTCGACCCGGATATGCCCCTGGAGCAATCGCTGGAGAGTTTCCTGGACCCTGAACGGCGGGGCAGCTACCGGAAAATGGTCGAGGAAAATCAGGTGCGCAAATCCATCAACTTCTCCAACGTGCGCAAAATCCGCGTGAATCCGACGGGGACGAGCCGGTTTTACAACATCGAAAACTTCTCGGCGACGTACGCCTTCAGCGATGCCCTGCGGAGTAGCGTGCTCATCGACGAATACCGGCAGATTTCGCACCGGGGCGGGCTGACGTATTCGTTTACCCACGCGCCCAAAGTGTGGGAACCTTTCAGAAACTCGAAGGCGCTGGAACGACCGATTTGGGCGCTGATCAAAGATTTTAATCTGTCGCTGGCCCCCTCGACGGTCAGTTTCCAGGCGTCGATGGACCGGAGTTTCATTAAAACGCAACTCCGCAACGCCGACCCCGACGTGCGTACCGCGCCACCGATGCTGACGACGCGGGGCGTACCGGCGCAGTTTGAAAAATACTGGCTCTTCAACCGCATTTACGGGGCCACCTGGAATTTGTCGCAGAGCCTGACGGTCAACTACACCGCCGCCGCGCAGGCCATCATCGACGAACCCTTCGGCGATTTGAACACGCCCGAAAAGCGCGACTCGGTTTGGCGGAGTCTAACCCGCTTTGGCCGGACCAAAAACTACGATCAGCGCATTGCGACGGTTTGGCAAATTCCTCTGGCCAAAACGCCGATTCTGGACTGGACTACCGCCCAACTCGCGTACAACGTGGGGGTTAATTTTCAGGCAAATTCCCTCGGCATTGTCGATTCGTTGAATGTTCCGTTTGGGAACGTGATTCGGAATACCCGCGAACGGGCACTCGTGGGCCGGATCGACTTCGTGGCGTTGTACAACAAACTCAAAGGCTTGCGCTGGATCAACGCCCCCCGGCCGGCCCGCATCGACATCGCCCGCAGTCCCGGCGATTTTGAGGAAGTTGAGCGCGAACCGAGCCAGTTTTTGAAGACGTTCGCCCGCGTGTTACTCACAGTTCGGGGCATCAATTACAGCTACGCCATTCAGGAAAGTACGATTTTGCCCGGCTTTTTGCCCTTCCCGCGCTTCTTCGGCAATAGTCGGGAGAATGCGCCGGGCGTACCGTTCATTCTCGGCAGTCAGGACGGCGACATCCGCTACCGGGCGGCGCAAAACGGTTGGCTGTCGAGCAGTACCGTGCAAAATCAGCCCTTCATTCAAACGATCACGAAGGCGTTTAAAGCCACCACGACGCTCGAACCGTTCAAGGATTTCCGGGTGCTGGTCGATATGCGCTACGACCGCTCCGACAACTACCAGGAATTTTACCGCCCAAGCCAACCGCTTGGCCCGTTTGAAAGCCAGAGTCCGGTCAGGACGGGTAACTACCGGATGTCGTACCTGTCGTTTTTAACGGCCTTTGAAAAAACCGACAAGAATAATTTCTCGGCCAATTTCGAGCGGTTTAAAAACTATCGCCAGGTGCTGCTCGACCGGCTGAAAATAGCGAATCCGGCGGGCGATGCCTACAACCTCAACTCGCAGGATGTGTTGATTCCGGCGTTTTTTGCGGCGTACAGCGGCAAAAGCCCCGACAAGGTGAAGTTTTCGCCGTTCTACAAAATCCCCCTGCCCAACTGGGAACTGACCTACAACGGCCTCATCAACCAACCCTGGTTTCGGAAGCGTTTCACCAGCATCAGCCTGCGCCACAAGTACACCTCGACGTACAACGTGGGGAGTTTTGTTTCCTCGTTGGAATACGATGCCGCCTTCGTCGGATTGAATGCGCCGCTGTATCCGTTTGCCACGAAATTCAACGAGCAGCAGCAGTTTGTACCCGTCTACGTGATGAGCGTGATTTCGTTTACCGAACGCTTCGAGCCGTTTATCGGGGTTCAGTTCCGGCTCAAAAATGGCCTGGGTGGTGGTTTTGAGTACATTCAGGATCGGAACGTCGGGTTGGCACTGACCAACTCATCGATCAATGAAATCAACAACAAGGGCTTGCGGGCCAACTTTGGATTTATCAAGCAAAACCTGCGGGTGCCCTTCCGCATCAACGGACGGCGGGTGCGGCTCAAAAACGATTTAACGTTTAATTGCCAGTTGACCATGCGCGACGAGCGAATCCTTCAGCGCAAACTCGACGCGGAGACCATCCCGACGGCGGGCAACATCCTGTTCCAACTCAACCCCACGGTGAGTTACAACGTCAACCGTCGCCTCAACCTGCAACTCTACTTCGACCGTCTGGTCAACGACCCGCTGGTATCCAATTCGTTCCGCCGCGCCACCACGGCGGGCGGGGTACGGATTCGGTTTAACCTGGCGGACTGAATTCAATGAATGCTGAATGCTGAATGCTGAATGCTGAATGCTGAATGCTGAATGCTGAATGCTGAATGCTGAATGCTGA
>JAJAZB010000163.1 GCA_026785975.1 Cytophagaceae bacterium
AAATAATTGGGTTCTAAAATTAGATATCGACCGGCCCCCCGCGGGGGTTTTAAAATTAAAACTTCAAACCCCCCCCCCGGGGGGGGGCACCGCTTTCAATTCTCGACTTTCAACTTCCCGGCTTCCGCCTTTTGGTTTAACCTTGAAATGACTTCCCGGATTTCGCCGACGTTGCGGAGCAGGCCGTCGTTGCGGTAAATAGCCAGTTGCTGGCGAGTGTGAGTGCCGTTGGTTACACCCAATGAGAGGCGGCACCCCGCCCGCACACCCGATTTGAGGTCGGAGGGCGTATCGCCAATATTGATAACCCGGTAGCTGTCGGTTACACTCAGTAATTTCATGGCCCGATGAATCATGAGCGGTTCGGGCCGCCCGGCAGCCACCTCATCGCTGGCGATGGAAGCGTCGATGAGGCTCCGGCCCGATGCGTTGAGATACTGGGCGTCCAGACCTTCCAGCCAACCCAGCCGATTTAAAATAATATCAGTGACTTTTCGGTAAAAACCCGTCGTTAGCGCGATTTTAATGCCTTGCTGGCGCAGCCAGGTGAAAGTTTCCAACGCGCCTTCCGTGGGATAAACGGGACTGGTTTGGTAATGATTTTCCAAAATGTGGGTGAATGCGTCGTATGAAACGGCCACATTTTCGCCCAACTCCGGGTGCTCATCGCCCAACTTTTCGGACCAGAGTAGCCGGAAAACCTCAATTTTTGAGTAGCCCTGCAAGGCCAGAATGCGCTCATTGGTGACACTGAGGCCGGTTGCGGCAGCGGCCTGGGCAAAACAATCATCTACCTCGTGCGCATCGCGCACGGTGGTGCCGGCCATGTCGAAGGTGATCAGTTGAATGGATGCCATGAATAAATGGGAAATTGGATAGCAAAGAGGTAGGCCAAAACTACCTATTTCTCAATACGTCGGTGTTACGATTTTGTAAAATTTATGTGATGCCTCGGAGAGTCAGGCAAGGATGAACGGGATTTGACGGATATTGACGATAAATCCACCCCCGACCCGCGAGACCTGCTTTGTTTTATGCTCACCCAAACCCTCCAGCGCCGTCCCTCCTGGGTACTGACGGTCTACCTGACCACGGCGGCTTTTGTTTGCTACTTCTGCCTGTACGCGTTCCGCAGGCCGGTCACGGCGGGCACGTTTGAAGGCTTATCGCTCTGGGGCGTTGATTATAAAATCATCCTGGTCATCGCGCAGGTATTCGGCTACGCGACCTCCAAAGGACTGGGCATCAGGATTATTTCCGAAACCAAACCCCATCAGCGGGCCGGGCGCATCCTGTTGCTGGTGGGTATGGCCGAACTGGCGCTGCTCGGTTTTGCGTTGGTGCCGCCGCCTTACAACTGGCCCTTTTTATTTTTCAACGGCCTGCCGCTGGGCTTGGGGTACGGCCTGGTTTTTGGCTTTCTCGAAGGGCGTCGGGTCACGGATTTGCTCGGTGCGGGCCTGTGTATGAGTTTCATCGTGGCCTCGGGCGTCGCCAAGTCGGTAGGGCGCTGGTTGATTGTGGACGTGGGCCTGAGCGAATTTTGGATGCCCGTCGTGGCCGGATTGCTGTTTGTGCCGCCGCTGTTGGGGGCGGTGTGGATGTTGAAGAATGCCCCGCCACCCTCTGCTGCCGACGAAGCCGCCCGTGCCCCCCGCGTACCCATGACCGCCGCCAGCCGCCGAAAGTTTTTCTGGTCGCTGGCCCCTGGTTTGGTCGCGCTGGTGGTTGTTTACGTGCTGGTTTCCATCCTGCGCGACGTGCGCGACAATTTTGCCGTGGAAATCTGGCGTGAACTCGGCGTGACCAATTCCAGCATTTTTACCATTAGCGAAACCTGGGTGGGCGTGATCGTCACGACGCTGGTGGGGCTGCTTTTCCTGATTAAAGACAACCGCAGGGCGTTTTACGTCAACCTGCTTTTTATCGGGATTGGTACCTTGATGGTGCCCCTGGTGACCTGGGCTTTCGGGCAGGGCTGGCTTTCCCCGCTGGGCTGGATGGTGGGCGTGGGCCTGGGCATTTACCTGGCTTACGTACCCTACAACGGGATGCTTTTCGACCGAATGATTGCTTTGCTGCCCGACCGGGCCAATGTGGGGTTTGTGTTGTACGTGGCCGATTTTGCGGGCTACCTGGGCAGTGTAGCCATTTTACTCGTGAAGAATTTTGGCAACGCCGAGGTGTCCTGGCTGCAGTTTTACACGGTTTTTGCCTACGCCGCACCCTTGCTTTCGATCGTGATGCTGGCGTATGCGGGCGTTTATTTCCGGCGAAAATTAGCGCGTTGAGCGTAGAATCGGTGCCGCTACGGCTTGGAGGCCCTTGTCCCGGCCTTAGGATTTGGAGACTGGTTACTTCGTAAAGTCAAGGTCATACACCAGGTTGAGCCGGAACCCGTGGTTGTATTCAAACACAGATTTTCCCGACAGCGGCTCTGGTTCCGGGTGTTGGCTGATTTGGTACAGGTACGCCAGTTCGATTTTAAAATTATCCTTGAACTGACGCCCAATCCCCCCGGATATTCGGTTCTGATTGAAGACATTGTTCCCCACATTCCGGCCAAATCCAATAAAAAGTTCATCGAAAACCGTCAAATACCATTCATGGTTTTCGAGTGTCCTGCCTTGCAGTGGCAGGTTTAGAGTTGCCTGGTAGCGGATCCGATTCTGGTATTCCCAATCGGTCACTTCACGGCCCGATAGTTGGCCAATCCAACGTTGTTCGAGGCGAAACCGGTGTTCGAGGGCTACTTTTCCGAGGGTATCACTCACTTGCAGATCCTGGTAAAGTCGGCGTTCAGGGAAGGGAATGCCAGTTTCGGCGGTGGGGTAGTCGCCGTAGGGATGGGTAACCAGCGAGGTAAAGCCCGTGGCAACCTTCACCCTGGGCAAGAGTTGGTACGCCACGCCCAGCCGCGCCAGCGACTGCTGCCAGGTGCGAATAAAATCCTCGCGCCGCCACTGGTATTCGGTGTGAATTTCCGTGCGCGGACTCACTTTATGATCGCCGTTGTAAACGTACCAGCCAATCCGGTTGAAGTCCCGAACGCGGTTGGATTGCCCAAAACTGGTGTAGGCGAGCAGACAGAAAAAGGCGCAGCGTGCTAAAGTACGAGTTGGCATGAAGGGCGAGACGGTTGTTTTTAACGAATTGTTGAAACTTCAATTCGCTAAAAACAACCGGGCCAAGGTGTTTGGGATGAAAAAAGCAGAGGCATTCAGCGTCCGGTGTTGGACAGCAACGCTTTTTGAAACGATGAACAGCGGGGGTGACAAAGAGTTATTTATCTTGCACCCGGTGATTCTATTCATCAAATGACCTAAGTTTAGCTCGCGAATTTGTAACTCATGGACAAATAAGTAAACCTAACCCAGCTAAATTATCCCCTCATTATGAGTTCAATCCGCGTTTTTAATTCCCACGACGAGTACTACGACCGGGTGTTTACCCTCTTCATCAAAAGCACCGACCAGAAACAGCAAGCCGCCGCCTGGTTGCGTGACTTCCTGAGCCGGTAC
>JAJAZB010000164.1 GCA_026785975.1 Cytophagaceae bacterium
GTTCGTCGGGATCCTGAATGCCGTCGCCGTCGAGGTCTTTCCAGAGGCGGTTGCCCACTTCCAGCGGCGGCACATCCCCGGTAATTTCCGTATCGCCCAGGCCGTTGGCTTTTCCCAGCAGGCCAAAAGTGGGGTTGGTGTTTGAATTCGAGTAAATATTGTAGCCCGTCGGTATGTTTCGGGCACCGGTCGAATTGTCCAACCGGTACGTCCCGCCCGAATAGGCGACGTTTTGCACCGGGTCGAGGCCGGTGGCGATGACTTCCCCCGACGAAGGCCAGATGGCCAGCCCACCCATGATGCCCTCGTTGTGGTGCGGATTGGGGTAATTGTTGCCGAAAATGAAGGCGTAGTCGCCCCAGTAGAATTCTTTGCCCGGCGTGGTGTAGCCCGTAAAACTTAGCCCCGTACCGTTGGGCGTTCCGACTCCCGTACCCGAAACAATGCCGTTGACGGTCACGGGGTTCAGCGAGGTGGAGGTGTACGGTCCGGCTACGCCGTTGGCTTCGAGTTGGTAGGTGCAGGTTTGGGGGTTTTTGAAAGTGCGCAGAATATCTCCACCAGTGACTTTATCGTAATTCCCACTTCCATTGGCTCCTGGTCCTTTTCCATCGGGGTCGAAGTTTTCAAAGCCCCACTGGTGCCCGCCCCGATCCATAAAGGCCAGAATCAGCGAGCCGTCGCTATCGAATTCCAAATCTGATAGCATGGGTTGGTTGTACCCGACAAACCCCTGGTTTCCGCAGCAGTAAGGAATGTAATAATGATCGCGGTAATTATCGCTCCAGGTAAACCACCCGTTTTGGGGCGAGGAGTCTGCCGCGCCGCTACCGAGGGTTTCTTTCTGGTAATTGAGCGGAAAATTCAGCACCACCGTTGCCGCCTCCGTGACCGGGTCGATCTCGTAAACGTAGGCCCGTAGCGCATCGGCGTAGCGTTTAAGGCTCGGTGTGCGGGGGAATTTCTTCAATTCGCCCGTACACACCACGCCCACGTACACCTTGCCCCGGTAGTATTTCACGGCGAAAGGCCGGGCCATGCCGCTGTCGCACTGGGCCGTCAGCCAGGGTAACGCATTGTATTGTTTAACGGGCGTTGACGCGTTCAAAACCGGGGCATTGGCGTTGGTCAAATCCAGGCGGTAGAGTTTGCGATCGTAGAGGTTGATGGTGAACAAATACCGCCCATCGCTGCTCAAATCCAGCCCGCCCAACGACACTTTGCCCACCTGCCCAAAGGCCGAAGGATCGGCGTTGGGCGTTGGCCCGCCAACGGGCAGGCCCCGGTTGGCACTGCTGCCAATGTTGGGGTTGAAACCGGTGGGGGTGGCCACGTAAGCACCGCCGCCCTGAGTCGGGAAACCCAGCGAATCGAGGCTCACGTGCGCCGGAACAACCCCCGTCGGGGGCGGATTGGCCGGGTCAATCAGGTAAATACCTCCCGACCCGGCCGGCCCCAGGCCCGAGTGTCGTTTTAAAAAGGCCGCCGTAAACAGACGCTTGGCCTGGCGGGAGTAGGCTGTTCCCCAGACCGTGCCAATCGACGATCCGTGAGCCAGCGGTACGGGGTTGGGGGCCGTGCCACCATCCATCATGGGCACACCCGCGCTGTTGTAGCCGTAACTAACCAGCGCGTCGAGGTTGCCCGAGGTGGTATTTTTCGCGTTACTGCCGTTGACGTAACACGGCACAAACAGCCTGGGATTGGCCGACACCACGTAGGCATCAGCATTGAGAATGGCAAAGTGAACGTTGGTGGCCGGACCCGTGACGAACTGCACCGAGCTGCCGTAGTTTTGCCCGCCCAGGGAGGAGAAATCCACCGCGTTGGATAGGTTGCAGGCATTGGCCGGAATCTGAAACTCGATGCGCACTTTCTGACCCGCACCCGCCGGGGGAGTCAGGTTGTAGAAGCCCGTATCGTTGCTGACGGCCTGGCCCAGCAGCAGGTCGCCCGCGCCGTTGTTGATGTACGATTTGACCAGTACGCCGGGAATGCCCGCCTCGCCCGAGTCTTTGATGCCGTCGCCGTCGCCGTCGCGGAAGGTCTTGCCCGATTGGGCCAGCACCGAACCGCTCAGTAAAACCGAAAAACAGAGGAGTGGGAAAAGCCGACCAGCCAGCGTACCGACGAACCGTCGGGTGGCAGGAGCGGAAAGTGATTAACCGTAAAATTGACGCATAGCGAATGTTGGGATGAGTGGGCGCACGGGGAGTGCGTTCGACCGATCAGTCAACAAACGTGGTGCCAATTTTACCGTTAAACGTAAAAAAGGAAAGGCGTAAAAACATAAATAGCTGACTTTCAATTAACTAAACCGAATAGCCAGGCGGGGCGGAAGCAGGGAAAGTTTTGTTCGATTCAGGCAGCAGTGGGCGGTTTCTATGTTAACAACTGGTCACTGATTAACTACAAATAGCGTACCATTTTTTAGCTGTGCGGAGTAGAATTTCAGGTACACCGCCCCGTGCCGGGCAAACTGCTCCAGTGCCCGGAGCAGTTTGCGGAGTTGCACTTCGCTGAATTCACGCACCCTCCTGGATGAAGCGGTCGAGGCGTTTATCGAGGGGAAAGGCGGGAATCGCCAGCGTGGGGTGTTCTTCCCAAAGGGCCGTGAACACCCCCCGGATGGCATCCTGATTCGTCCGGGCTGATCTGCCGGGCGAAGGCCCGCAAGGCTTCACCCTGCCGGGATATACCACAGTGCGGGGAAAACAGGTTTGATACCTCAACAAAGCCGGGTGGATCGGGTGCGGGGTTACTCGGGCGTACCGATCTGCGACGCGTTCAACACCGCCCCCTCCCGCAGCAGGAGGTCTTTCAGTTGCCCATAATTTACACCCTGCACCCTAGTCTTGCCGTTCAGCGCCAGCACCGCCGCCGCGCCACAGGCCTGGCCCATCGCCATGAACGTAAACTCGATGCGGATAGCCCCAAACGCAATGTGACTCGACGAGGGGCAGGACGGAGCCAGCAGATTCGTGCATTCCGACGCCTTCGGCACCAGACTCCGGTAGGCTACGCCAAACGGCCGCCAGGTGGCTCCCCCGAACACGAAGCCTTCGTCGTAGGCCGCCCCGTCGCGCACGATGCGCCGCACGGAATGCACGTCGGGTGGCCAGTAGGCTACGGCTAC
Source organism: Cytophagaceae bacterium (assembly GCA_026785975.1). Taxonomy (GTDB): domain Bacteria; phylum Bacteroidota; class Bacteroidia; order Cytophagales; family Spirosomataceae; genus JAJAZB01. The sequence continues at coordinate 3,137 of JAJAZB010000164.1, forward strand.
CGGGTCGGGAACTACCGCTGGATTTTCCCGCCGGGAATGTTGTTCGGTCATCACGAAATCCGACACCACCCGCCGGCCCGAAGTACTGCGGCTGTTTGCCGAAAACGTGTACGGGAAAATTCCCAAAGCGTATTCGGATATGAAATTCACGCTGACCAACGAAAACAAAGTGGCGATGGGTGGAAAAGCTCACCTCAAAGAGGTTCAGATTGAGGTTACTAACCAGCAGAAATCAATTAAAATCAACCTGGTGTTATTCATCCCGAATGAGGGAACAGGGCCAGCCCCCGCTTTTGTGTTAATCAACCACCGGGGCAAAGACAATACCGATCCGACCCGAACGACAAAGAGCGATTTCTGGCCCGCCGAACTGCTCATTGACGCGGGCTTTGCCATTGCCGCCTTTCACGTGAGCGATGTGGCAGCCGATAACAAAGACACGTTCCAGAACGGGGTTTTACAACGGTTATATCCCGAGCAGCTCGACATGGACAATGGCATGAGAGCGTTAGGTGCCTGGGGATGGGGAGCCAGTCGGGTGATGGATTATCTACAGCAGGACATGCAGATCGCCAAAAACAAAGTGGCCGTCATTGGACACTCGCGGGGTGGAAAAGCCGCCCTGTGGTGCGGTGCTCAGGATCAGCAGTTTGCGGTGGTTGTTTCCAGTTGTTCGGGTAACGGCGGGTCCTCGTTGTCTCGTCGGCGGTATAGCGAAA
>JAJAZB010000165.1 GCA_026785975.1 Cytophagaceae bacterium
CCGATCAGTTCAATGCCTTTAATCGGATGTCCGTTGCGCTCAAAATCAAAGCGTTGAATGAGGAAAAATCCGCCTTCCGTCCACGCAAAGGTGTTTGTTCCCGCAAACCGCCGGATACTTCCCACGTACCGACCAATCGGTTCAGGCTTTTGAGATCAGGATTTGGGGCGGGTTTTTTTGCTACCTGGTTCTCTTCCATGACTTTTCTGATTTCGTTTGGTTTCACTCTAAACGTACTGATTGTTTTTTTTGCCCCGGTTGGCCAAGATACCAACCGGGGAGGCAATTTTTCGCTCAACTGACCAGTTGAGCCACTTGTCCTGAGTTCACCGTCTCAACTGAAGAAGCGGCCTTTGATTTTTTGTGATAGAACACGTAGGAACCCATTCCCACGGCCAGGAAGACCAGCATTGGCGTCCAGTCGCTGGCCGGTTTTCCGATGCTGTACACCGAATACGTGGCCCCCATCAGATCAAAAATTAACCCGGCATACGCCCATTCTTTCAGGCGCGGAAAGCCCGGCACCAGCATCGCCACCACGCCCAACAGCTTGGCAATGCCCAGAAACGGAATCAGATACGTTGGATACCCCATTTCCTTGAAGCCCTGAATGGCTTCTGGAATAATCAGAATATCAGAAATAGCCGAGCCGAGCATGACGAATGCAAACAAACCGGTAAGCACCCAGTACGTGATTTTTGTCTTTTTCATGGTTGTAGATTTACGTTTTAAACGTACAGGTAAGCATGGATTTACCTCCTGTTTTAGTGAAGTAATCTGGCAAAAGTGAAGATCGAGGCAGCAAAAAAAGGATTCGAGACCAGCCGTAAACCGATCCAGGAAGTGATGTACGAAGTGGGCTACTCCGATACCAAAGCCTTCAGAAGCGTATTCCGACGCATCACCGGCTTATCGCCCCTCGATTACCGGAATAAATACAACCGGGAAGCGATGGCGGGGTGATGAAGGTTAGCGTAAGTGAAGCCTGCCGGTTGCCGGTTTTCGCTGCTTCCATCCAGACCGATGTCGTCTGATTTTGAGTTTAAGTACGTTAGCCAGTCGGCGTGGTCGGTTTCCTCACACCGACCACGGCGGTAAACACAGCATTACCAACTCCTTCCTTCCATTCACCCTTTGGTTCTTTTCCCATGCGTGGCCTCAACAAAGTAACTCTGATTGGCAACCTGGGTAAAGACCCGGACGTGAAAGTGTTGGAAGGCAACACCGCCGTGGCGAAGTTTTCGCTGGCGACCACCGAATCGTTCCGCGACAAAAGCGGGCAGGTGCAAAGCCACACCGACTGGCATACGATTGTGCTGTGGCGGGGATTGGCCGAATTGGCGCAGGCGTACCTGCGCAAAGGCAGTTTGGTTTACGTGGAAGGGAAATTGAAGTACCGGCAATACGACGATGCGGAGGGAGCGCGGCATTTTGTCACCGAAATCATCGCCGAGCAGATTGTGCTGCTCGACCGCCGGGCCGATGAAAACTCCTGAGTTTTGCCTACTTTAGGCGGCACATTCCCTCTTCCTCCCATGCCGGTTCACGTCACCTTGCGTCTGCGCCCTTCGCGCACCCAATTTCAGGTGTTTTTCGCCTATTCCGACCCGGCCTTGCGCAGCGCGTTGCTGGCCACGGGAGTAGTGTACGATGCCGCCGCCCAGGGTTACGTAGTGCCCGCCGACCCGGAAGCGGTGGGGAGGGTGCAATCGACCTGCCAACAGCGGGGCTGGTCGCTGAAGTTCCCTCCTACGACAGTGCTGGCCCCCGAACGACCGGCACCGACTCCCCTCGACAACACCTTGTCGAGGTACTGCCAAGGCATCGTACTCAAGCGCTACAATCCCAAGACGCTCAAAAATTACCGCTTCGCGTTTCAGGCGTTCGTCAAGCACCACACGCCACGCGTGCCCCTCGACCTGAGCCACCAGGAGGTACTCGATTACATGGCCCTGCGCATTGGAGAAGGCATTTCCGAAGCGTATCAGAATTTAATCATCAATGCCATTAAATTTTACTACGAAGCAGTGGAAGGCAAGCCCCGGCAATACTATGCGCTACCACGACCCAAGCGACCCGACCTCAATCCCCACGTAATCAGCAAGGGTGAAGTAAAAGCTCTGCTTCAGCACACCGACAATCTCAAGCACCGCGCCATGCCTATGCTGGCCTACGGGCTGGGGCTACGCCTCGGCGAGGTACTGGCCCTTACCCCACACGACATCGACTCCAAACGCATGGCCCTCTACGTGCGCGGCGGCAAAGGCAAGAAAGACCGCGACCTGCCCCTGCCGGAAAGCCTGCTGGCCATTCTTCGGGAGCAGTATCGGCAGTTTCGACCCACCACGTATTTATTTGAAGGACAAGTGCCCGGAGAACGGTACAGTGAACGCAGTTTGCAGAAGGTGATTAAGCAAGCGGCCGACCGGGTGGGGATTCGCCGCACGGTGACCCTGCACATGCTGCGCCACTCCTACGCCACGCATCTAATGGAAGCCGGTACCGACATCCGGGTGATTCAGGATTTGCTGGGTCACGCCAGCATCAAAACCACGGAGATTTACACCCACGTAGCCCAGCACACCCGCCCGGCTTCGCCGATAGACGACATGGGGCTCTAACTTCAAAGGTGCGTCTATCC
>JAJAZB010000166.1 GCA_026785975.1 Cytophagaceae bacterium
GCGCACGCCTGATTTAGTGAAAAATTAAAAGTGTAAGGGCAACCCTTGCGGTTGCCCAGCGGATTGGAACCAAGCTCCGGCCGGGCAACCGCAAGGGTTGCCCCTACCAGATGAAATTAGGTTTTGGATAAAATCAACTTAAAAATTAAGCGTGAAGCGTTTCACCTCACCTCGTACTCCGCTGAAATCGGGTTATGGTCGGAGAACCGGATTTTAGAATGTGTCGTAAAATTTTTCACTTTTAACTTTTCACTTTTCACTGAATAAAACTGATTGTCGATCCGAATGAATCGGGGCGAGCGGTTGTAGGTAAACCCAAGGCCCCGCCCGGCATCTTCAAAACTATTGCGCAATAGCCGCCGCAACCGGCCATACGCCAGACCGTAGGGCGTTTCGTTTAAATCGCCGCACAAAATCACCGGATACGGACTTTTCTGCACGAGCCGCTCAACTTCCTCGATTTGCTTTGCCCGCTTCCAGAAACCCCATTTGAGTTGACTGGCAATCCCGCGCGTTTCGTTCTCGGCTCCTTCCAGATTGCGTTGCCGCAGTACCCGGCCCACGCGAATTCCCATCGAATGCAGGTGAATGTTGATAATCCGAACCGTATCGGTACCGCGCACCAGATCGGCCACGAGGTAGCCATTGCCCGACGACGAGTAAACCGCCGAGGCCCGCCGGATGAGCGGATACCGCGAGAAAATGGCTACGCCAATAAAACCCTGACTTTCCGGCTTGGTGGTTGGTGGGGTTAGGGTCAGTGCGTAGCGGTACCCGGCCTGGCGCAACCGGGTCGCTGTTTGAAATACCCCCAGTTTATCTGGTTCGTCCCAGTTGTAAAACTCCTGGAAGCACTTCACATCGGCCCTGAAATCAACCACCCAATCAATCATCCGGGGGGCGTTTTTCGTTTGGGGTCGTTCGGGGTTGGTATACGCATCCACGTCGAAAAACATCAGATTGTAGTCCATCACCGTCAGCGAACGTTGAGCGGAAAGCGACTCGTGGACCGGATGCCAGGCAATTGTCCGCTGCCAAAACGGCCATCCCAACCCCAAAACAAGCAAGGGAAACCAGGCTCGTACCGGCCGTACCAGCAACCAGTACAACATCAGAAGTAGCAGTAATCCCATCGCCACGGGTAGGGAAAGCATCAGAAAACCGGCACTCCAGTGTTCAACCCACAAGGTGTAACTGAGCGCGTAAACGCTCAGCGTGTAAAAACTCAGCAGCAGGGTCAGGAGGCCAAGCAGCGAAACCAGCCAACTGCGGCGGGGCCGACGCGTCATAAAATCAGGAAGAAAAACAGCGCCGGGCCGGTTGAACATAACAAACTGACCCGTTGCCTGATTGCGAAAAAAACCCTACTTTTGTGGCGGTTTTCAAACTTGAAAAGAGGGGCGGCGCACGCCTCTTTTTTGTTTGTCTCGGGTATGGAACTAAAAGCAAAGATAGAAGAACTGCTTGAGCCACTGTTGGGCAACGGCAAGTATTTCGTGCATGATCTACAGGTGGGTAACTCGCGGGTTACGACCAAAGTTACCGTGTTGCTCGACAGCGATACGGGCATTACCATTGGTGAATGTGCGGAAATCAGCCGCCGGTTGGGTCGGCAATTGGAGGAACTAAACGTGATTGAAAACGCTTACACACTGGAAGTTTCTTCCCCTGGCGTTGACTTTCCGCTCACCCAGCCCCGGCAGTATTTGCGCCAGATCGGTCGTACCCTGAAGGTTTTTTTGCGTGATGATTCTACCCGCACGGGTCGGCTCGAAGCCGTCGGTGAAGCGAGTCTTTCGCTGCTTGAAGAATCCCTGCGCGGCAAGCAAAAGGTACTGGCCAGCGAACCCACCGAGTTATTTTTTAAGGACATTGACCACAGCCAGGTTCTGGTTTCTTTTAAATAAACAGCCGTTGAGTTAGCGAGTTTACCGGTCGCTTTACCCGACTGCCAGTAACTTAATAGCTTATTGACCAATAACTTAGTAATTTTCCACTGATATGAACAGTGCCGAACTTATCAACTCGTTCGCCGAGTTTGCGAAAGAGAAAAACATTGACCGTCCGACGATGATCAAAATCCTGGAAGACGTTTTCCGGACAATGATTCGTAAAAAATACGGAGCCGACGAAAACTTCGACGTCATCATCAACCCCGAAAATGGCGACCTCGAAATGTGGCGCACCCGCGAAATCGTGGATGACGAGTCGGAAGACATTTGGGATTTTGACAAAATTCCCCTGGCCGAAGCCCGCAAGATTGAAAAGGATTTTGAAGTGGGTGAAGACGTGGCCGAGTCGGTAAAACTGGATGATTTTGGTCGTCGGGTCGTACAAACGGCCCGGCAAACGCTCATTCAAAAAGTAAAAGATTTAGAGAAGGAACTGCTTTACGAAAAATACAAAGACCTGGTCGGTGATTTGGTCACGGCGGAAATCTACCAGATTCTGGGCCGTGAAATTATTTGCCTCGACGCCCAGGGTAATGAGCTTAGCCTGCCCCGTGGCGAGCAGATTCCGAAAGACCGTTTTCGCAAAGGCGACAGCGTGAAAGCGGTGATTCACAAAGTAGACATGGTGAACGGAACGCCCAAGATTATTCTCTCGCGCACCTCGCCGGTGTTTCTGGAACGTTTGTTTGAGCAGGAAATTCCGGAGGTGTACGACGGACTGATTATGGTTCGCAAAATCGGCCGCGAGCCGGGCGAACGGGCCAAAGTCGCCGTTGAATCCTACGACGACCGGATCGACCCGGTGGGTGCCTGCGTGGGCATGAAAGGAAGCCGGATTCACAGCATCGTGCGGGAATTGGAGAACGAGAACATCGACGTCATTAATTTCACCGACAACCTCGATCTGCTCATTGCCCGCGCCCTCAGCCCGGCCAAGATCACCTCGCTCAACATCAACCGCGATGCCAAGCGGGTATCGGTTTTTATGAAACCCGATCAGGTATCGCTGGCCATCGGGAAAGGTGGCCAGAACATTAAACTGGCCGGACGACTAATCGGCATGGAAATCGACGTGTTCCGCGATATTGAAGGCATCGAAGACGATGAAGACGTGGATCTGAGCGAATTTGTTGATGAAATTGAAGACTGGATTATTGAAGAATTTCACCGCGTGGGCCTCGACACGGCCCGGCAGGTGCTGGCCTTAAACAAAGAAGATTTGGTACGTCGGACCGAACTCGAAGAAGAGACGGTTGAAGAGGTACTGAGTATTCTGCGCCAGGAGTTTGAATAAGCGCTTGGGGGAATTTGTGTAAACGGAGGGGCATTGGGTGCCTTTCCGGCACCCCGAACCATGTACCCAAAAATAACTGTTTAACAAAACAAGCATTTGACCAAAAGCGATTTCCCCACATCACCCATGGCAGAAGAATTGACAATGCGACTGAGCCTGGCGGCAAAGAAAATCAACGTGGGTATGTCCACCATCGTGGTGCGTCTCTCTGCCAAAGGATTTAAAGTCGAAAACAACCCCAACACGAAGCTAACCCACGAGCAGTTGCAGATGCTGTCGAGGGAGTTTCATGCCCCCGATCTACTCAGTCAGGAATTCAAAAAGTCCGCTGAGTTGGTAGAACCCAGAAAACCCGCCGACGAGCCGGTGCTTTATTTCCGGGAAACCCGCGCTGACGCACCCCGCCCTACCGAAATCGTTCGTCCCGAACCGGTGAACGTTGAACCCGTTCGGGTAGCCACGCAGCCTGCGCCAGCAGTCGTCGCGGCTCCGCCCGTCGTGGCCAGGCCAGAAGAAAAGCCGGTTGCTCCGGTTGCCGAACCAGTTGAGGCGAAATCAGCCCCGGCTGAGCCAGTCAAAGCCGCATCGCCGCAACCCGAGCCAAGCCAACTAACCCCGCAAGCGGTTGGTCTTACCGGCGAAAACCGGTTGGGTGGTTTGAAAGTGCTCGGTAAAATTGACCTGAATGCGCCTCGTACTCCCGTCAATCCGGTTCGGCCTACGCCTGAACCCGAAGCTAAACCGGTTGAATCGGCTCAGCCGACGGCACCAGCGCGGCCACCGCAACCAGTCGTTGAAGCCAAAACATCAGACACGCCAGTCGTAAAACCCGAGACCCCGGCGGCTCCGTCCGAACCTCCGCGTCAGCAGGTGCCGCCAACCGCTGCACCGCAAACTTCGGTTGAGCAACCGCCTTCAAAACCGGCATCGAAGGTACCGGAGTCACAACCAGAAAAACGAGTTCCTGCGCCCGACAAACCGGAACAGCCTAAAAAGGATACACCCAACGCGGCTACCCCACCAGCCGATACGTCGAAGACAGTGCCCGTGGAGCCGCCTAAACTTCAGGAGCCGCAACTCATTGAAGCCAAAGCCGAGCGCTTGCAGGGACTGAAAGTAATCGGTAAGATTCAACTCCCGGTTGAGAATGGGAGAGGTCGTAATCCGGTGGCTTCCTCCGACAACCGGGACAAGAAGAAGCGTAAACGCATCAATAAACCCGAAGCAACCAGCGGCGGCAATAATGCCGGTAATCGGCCTGCCGGATCCGGTGGCCCGAATAATCGCCCCGGACAAGGTCAGGGGCCGGGCGGGCCACGCCCACCGCAACAGAGCGGCAATCGGCCCGCCGGATCAACTGGCAATCGCCCCGCTGGTGCGGCAGGTAGTCGGCCCGCTGGTGCGGCAGGTAGGCGGCCCGCTGGCCCCGGTGCTGCCAGTAATGCAACCGGTCCCCGTCGCGACCGCCGGGAGGAACCCTCCCAGAAAGATATTCAGGATCAGATCAAGGTGACGATGGCCCGCCTCAGCAGTGGCGGGAACCGTCCGAATTTTGGGGCGGATAAACGCCGGGAACGCCGCCGCGAACGGGCCACCCAGGAGGAGATTCGCCAGCAACAGGAGCAGGAAGAATCTAAAATTCTGAAAGTCACCGAATTTATTTCGGCCAACGACCTGGCCTCGCTCATGGATGTGTCGGTCAATGAAGTCATCTCGGTCTGTATGAGTTTGGGGATGTTCGTTTCGATCAATCAGCGTCTCGACGCGGAAGCCATCACCATCATTTCCGATGAGTTTGGTTACGGGGTGCAGTTTGTTTCGGCGGAAGAAGAAGTCGAGGCCGCGCTGGTTGAAGCCTCCGACGAACCCGAAGACCTGGTATCCCGTGCGCCCATCGTGACCATCATGGGTCACGTTGACCACGGAAAAACCTCGTTGCTCGACTACATCCGCCGCACGAAGGTAGCCGCCGGAGAAGCCGGTGGCATTACGCAGCACATTGGTGCTTACGACGTGATGACGGATTCGGGCAAACGAATCACCTTCCTGGATACCCCCGGTCACGAAGCCTTTACGGCCATGCGTGCCCGTGGCGCGCAGGTAACCGACGTAGTTATCATCGTGATTGCCGCCGACGACAGCGTAATGCCCCAAACGCGCGAAGCCATCAACCACGCCCAAAACGCCAACGTACCCATCGTTTTTGCCTTCAGCAAGGTGGACAAAGCCGGGGCCGATACCGAAAAAATCCGTCAGGAACTCGCCCAGATGAACCTGCTCGTGGAGGAATGGGGCGGTAAATACCAAACCCAGGAGATTTCGTCGAAATCAGGACTGGGGGTGGCTGATTTGTTGGAAAAAGTCTTGCTTGAATCCGAACTGCTCGAACTCAAAGCTAATCCCAACCGCCGGGCCACCGGAGCCGTGCTGGAAGCCTCGCTCGACAAAGGTCGGGGGTACGTTACCACGATTCTGGTGCAGAACGGCACCTTGCGGATCGGCGACATCATGCTGGCCGGCGAGCACTTTGGCCGCGTGAAGGCCATGTTTGACCACCGGGGCCAGAAACTCAAGCAGGCCGGACCGTCCGAACCCGCACAGGTGTTGGGTCTGGCGGGTGCTCCCCAGGCGGGCGACAAGCTCAACGTGCTGGAAAATGAACGGGAAGCCCGTGAAATTGCCAACAAACGCGAGCAGATTTTGCGCGAGCAAAACCTCCGTACCCGCAAGCACATCACGCTCGAAGAAATCGGTCGGCGCAAGGCCATTGGTACATTCAAGGAGTTGAACGTGATTGTGAAAGGCGACGTGGATGGTTCGGTGGAAGCCCTGAGCGATTCGCTGCTCAAGCTATCGACCGAAGAAGTGCAGGTGCGCATTATCCATAAAGGCGTGGGTCAGGTGTCCGAGTCGGACGTTCTGCTGGCTTCAACCTCCGATGCCATCGTCGTGGCCTTTCAGGTTCGGCCTTCGGTCAACGCCCGCCGCATTGCCGAGCAGGAACAGATCGAGATTCGCAACTACTCCATTATTTACGACGCGATCAACGAAGTACGCGATGCCATGGAAGGCTTGCTGGCTCCGTCGGTTGAAGAGACGATTACGGCGACCGTTGAAGTGCGGGAAGTTTTCAAGATTTCTAAAGTGGGTACCGTGGCCGGTTGCTACGTCACCGATGGCACGATCAAGCGGAACAACAAAATCCGGCTTTTGCGCGATTTCATCGTCGTACACGAGGGCGAGATTTCCGCCCTCAAACGGTTCAAGGACGACGTTGCCGAAGTGCGCTCAGGTTATGAATGTGGCTTGAGCATCAGAAACTTCCACGACATCCTGGTTGGTGACGTCATTGAATGCTACGAGTTGAAAGAAGTAAAACGGACGCTGTAACTGGTTCCGTTTAAGAGTCAGGAACCCCTGCTGTGCGAATGGCGGGGGTTTTTTCGTTAGTTGGTTTTATTTTTGCTTAACTTCCCAAAACACCCGGCCGAGCTTCGGTCACCCTGTTTGGCTGCGATGATTTTCCTCTTCCCTACCTTCCTTGCCGCGTTGCTGGCTACGGCCGTGCCGGTTATTATTCACCTGTTCAACTTCCGCCGCACACGCCGGGTGATGTTTACCAATGTCGCTTTTCTGAAACAAGTCAACACGACCACGAGCAGTTTCCGGCGGCTCAAACATTGGCTCATCCTGGCGGCCCGAATCCTTTTTGTCACGTTTCTGGTGCTGGCTTTTGCCCAACCCGTGATTCCGAGCCGAAACGGGGTGGGTTTCGATGGACGCGGGGTGACGAGCGTGTACCTCGACAATTCGCTGAGTTTACAAAACGAACTCGACAACAAGCGCTCGCTCGACGTGGCCGCCGCTGCGGTAGAAAACCTGCTGTCGGTTTTTCCCAACGCCACCAATCTGCAATTGATTACCAACGACTTTGGCAGCGATGAACACGCCCTGGCCACCACCAGTCAGGTCCGCGAACGCCTCGCTGGCGTCGATTTTGCCCAAACACCCCGCACGTTCGAGAGCATTCTGCGCCGTCAGCAAAGTCTGGCCGCGTCGCATTCCTCGGGTCGTAATCAATTGTTCTGGATTTCAGACTTTCAAAAAAGCACGGCGGGTGAGCTAAACCGCCTGCGGCTCGATTCGACCAACCGGTTACTGATTGTACCGGTACAGGCCAAAGCGACCCAGAATGTCCTCGTCGATTCGGTGTGGCTCAACACGCCGTTCGTGCGCGATATGCAGCCCAACCGCCTCAGCGTGACGCTGCGCAACACCGGCCGGGAAGCCGTCGAAAATTTGTCGGTAAAACTCCTGCTCGATGAAGCGCAGGTAGCGGCCCAACCCGTAACGATCCCCGCCCAGGGCAGTGTCACAACCGTCTTTGGTTTTACGGTGCGGGGCAAGGGGTACAAGCGGGGTCGCCTGACGTTCGACGATTCGCCCATTACGTTCGACAACGATCATTATTTTGTTCTCAACGCCGCCCCGTCCATTCCGGTGCTGCATTTGTACGGCCAGAAATCATCGGCGGGTTACGTGGAAAACGCCTTTGGCAACGATAGCCTGTTCACCCGGCGCAGTCTGCCCGCCTCCAATGCCGACCCCGGCCTGATCCGCGCCGCCAGTCTGGTCATACTCGAAGGAGTCGGTCAGGTTGAAGGTACCCTGCGGAGTAGCCTCGAAACCTTCGTGCGCGGCGGCGGGAGTTTACTCGTCATTCCTTCGGCGCAGCCCGATGCGGCGGGCTACACCTCGTTTCTGGGGGCGTTGGGTGTTCGGGTGGCGGGGGTCAACGCGCCAACGGAGGTGCAACCGTTGGCCGAGTTGTCGAAACAGAATCCGTTTTTTGCCGACTTATTCGAAAACACGACCCAGCGCGACCCGCTGACCATGCCCGCTGCCAATTCGGTGCTCAACTGGCAGGTACCGGGCGAAAAGTTACTCACGTTCCGGGATGGGCGGCCCTACCTAACCCAGTCGCGGGCGGGCCAGGGTACCGTGTACATACAAGCCGCACCGCTGGAGCCTGCTTTTGGCGACTTTGCCCGCAACGCCCTTTTTGTGCCGGTACTTTACAAAATAGCGGCCCTGAGTGTACGTCAGGAGCCGTTGGCGTATTCATTCCGTGAAAATACGTTGTCGCTCGAAGTACCGGGAGCCGCGCCTAACGCGATATTTAAACTACGGCAGGGCAAACTTGAACTCATTCCGGTGCAACGGCTGGTCGGCAATCGACTTACGCTTGAACTGCCTAAAGCGAATCAACTCAACGAAGGGCAAACGCTCGAATCGGGTTACTACGAACTAACCCTCAACGGTCGGACCCAACGCGTACTGGCTTTCAACCACGACGACGCGGAATCGCTGATGGAATTTTACTCACCCGAGGAATTGAAGCGGATTTTTGCCGGACAAAAAAATGTGCAAGTGTTCGATAACCTGGCGGGCGGCGATTTTGTCAGAGAATTTCGCGAGCAAAACATCGGCGTTAGCCTCTGGAAATACTGCCTGCTGGCCGCGCTGGCTTTTCTCCTCACGGAGGTGTTGTTAATCCGGTTGATGAAGGGATGAGTACCTTTTTAATTGAGTTCCGCAAAAAAATGCTTTCCCCCGTCATTGCGAGAAGCGAGCCGGGCCGCCGGGCGGCACGAGCGACGAAGCAATCCGCCGAAGCGGGCCGGAAACATTGGTGTACCAGCTTTACTGGTTTGGTCTACGGCGGCAGGTTGCTTCGTCAGTCACTGCGTTCCTTCGCTCGCAATGACGGGATTCTGCACGCAACGACGGCACTCGCCGCAACGTCACTCAACAAACCGAATCAGCACGGAGCAGTCGATCTCCTGACGCCAGGTGGCATCATCCGTGTAGAGTAATTTTGACTGTTCAGCCCGGCCCAGTGTTCCCAGGCTTTTGACCATGGTGCGTTGCTCCTTCACCGTCGGTGGATAATTCTGGCTGAAGGCCACGCGCATAAAAAGTTGAGGCTGCGCCGTTGACAGCAGTTGCTCCTGATCCCAGGTCAGCGAATGAACGGCGCGACAGGCGGCCTGGCGCGCCCGATTTTCACCCCTTCCCGTGCCAAACCCAAAATGGAGTCGCCCGGCCCCTTTCACAAACCGCAACACCTCAGTCGTCGCACCCGCTTTCAGGGGTTCAAGCAGGGTTTGCACCGATTGGCTGATCCGTTCATCGGCCTGGGCGTAGACTTCGTCAAGGCCAATTTTAGGCGATAGCCGCAACAAATCCTGTAAGTCATGCACCAAAACGGCGTCACACCGTTCAACCAGTGCCGCCAATCCCCAGCGGGCCTGTTCCATTTTAATTTTCCCTTCAAATTCAAAGGGCATTGTTACAACCGCCACCGTGGGAATACCCAGTTCGCGGGCCAGTCGGGCCACCACGGGCACCGTCCCCGTTCCGATAACCCCGCCTAAACCAACCAGCAGCACAAGCAGATCGGTACTGCCCTCCAGGGCCGACCGAATCTGTTGTACGCAGGCCAGCGCGGCGGTGTAGTTCACATCCGTTCGCTGGTCCGTGTCGGTTCCTTCCTGGCCGAGGAGTAGTTTGTAGGGAGCAATACTTTTTCTGAGCGCGTAGGCATCCGTGCTACACGCAATCACGTCGACATCCGGTAGATTACAGGCCGTCAGGCAACCGGCCATCAGTGAACCCGAGCCGCCTACGCCCAGCAGTTTGACCTTCGACCGTAGCGCGGTCGGTTTAAAAGAATGGAGTTTCATCGTTTTGTTGGTAGGTTAAGAACTACCGAAAAAACGAAAAAACAGCGAATAAATAGTAAGCCAAAACTAATTTTTAAGAATAATTAACTGCCTTTTCAGAAAACCGCCGATGATAACAAGGTTTTTTCATAAATGCACTTGGTATTGCTCAAAACGACTAAGTCAACGGGGCTTGAAGCAAAGAATCGCGGCTGATTTCGGCGACGTTTTTGCAGCCAGCCAGGCCCATGGTCAGTTCAAAATCGGCCATCAGGTGGCGGAGTACTTCGTATACGCCCCGCTGACCGCCGATAGCCAGCCCGTACACATAAGGCCGCCCAAGGCATACGGCATTGGCACCCAAAGCGAGTGCCTTGAACACGTCGGCCCCCGTGCGGATACCGCTATCGAGCAGCACCGGAACCTGGCCGTTTACGTCTTCGACGATGGGCGGCAAAACGTCCAGCGTCGCCACGGAACCATCCACCTGCCGCCCGCCGTGGTTGGACACGATGATCCCGTCGACGCCCATGCTCAAGGCCCGCCGGGCGTCGGCGCGGTGGAGAATGCCTTTGAGTAAAATGGGCAGGCGGGTATTTTTTCGTAAAAACTGTAAGTCGCTCCACGTCACGGCGGGGTTGGAGTACATTCCCACAAACTGCCGCACCGCCCGCAAGGCCCGCCCCGAGCGCAAGGCCGTCCAGGTGGAGCCGGGGTAATGCCGGGCCATTTCGATTAGCCCAAGCACGGCGTCGAGGGTAACTTTTCGCTTGACGGTAGTTGCATCGTCCGGCGTTTCATCGAGTAATTTCTGAAAAACCGGATCGGACGTGTACTGGGCGATGCCCTTACCGTGCAAAAAAGGAAGATAGCCTAAATCGAGGTCGCGGGTACGCCAGCCGAGCATCGTGGTGTCGAGCGTGACGACGATCCCCCGGCAGCCACAGGCTTCGGCGCGTTGCACAAAACTCAGCACCAGGTCATTGGATTTGCTCCAGTAAAGTTGGAAAAACCGGGGCGTTTCGTCCATCGCTGCCGCTACCCGCTCCATAGGCACCGAAGCCTGGTTGGAAAAAATGTAGGGAATACCCGCCTGAGACGCGGCCCGGGCCACGGCCAAATCCGCCTCGCGGTGGGCCAGTTCGAGTACCCCAATCGGGGCCAGCAGCAGGGGCGAAGGCAGCGTTATGCCCAGCAAGTCGATGGAGGTATCCCGTTGGGCCACATTGCGCAGCATTTGCGGTACGATGTGCCAATGGTCGAAGGCGGCCCGATTAGCCGCCATTGTGCGCTCGGCTCCGGCGCCTCCGGCCACGTAAGCAAATGCTTGCTCCGACATCTTCCGTCGGGCCTGTTCTTCGAGTTGTTGGGGCTGCGTGGAAACCAGCGGGCGTTGGCCGGCCAAACCGTTGAGGTAGATATCCGCCTGCCAATCGGTGGCGGATGAAGAGGGAGTCTTGGCCATATTCCAAAAAAAAACGTAGCAGACGGAGCTACTACGTTTACAAAAGAATAGGTTTTCTAAAGAGGTTGAGCGGACAGGAGCGGAAAGTTAAGAAACCGTGTCGAAAGTGCAAAAAATTGGAGGAAATTTTCTATTTTATTTCTGTACCCCAACCGACCCGTCGGACCGCCCCTGAAAGGGGGCTTAAAAATACATTAGCTACGAAAAGCCCCCTTTCAGGGGCGGTCCGACGGGTCGGTTGGGGGCATAAATTACCGACACTAAAGCGTACAACGCTCCAATTCCACAAAATCGAACGCGTAGGCGTGGCGCTCGTCAGCGGGGTGATGAGTGCGGCTCAGTTCCTGCCAGTCAATTAGATTTAGGGTTGGAAAAAACGTGTCGCCTTCGGGAGCGGCCTGCACTTCGGTCAGGTAAATTTTGTCGACCAGTGGCAGTGCTAATTGGTACAATTCACCACCGACAATCACAAAGGCATCCCCTTGCAAGTTTGCCGTAGCCGCCTCCAACGATTGAGCGACGACGCAACCCTCCAGCCGAAAATTAGCTTGACGGGTTACCACGATATTCGTCCGATTAGGCAACGGTCGCCCAATGGACTCATACGTTTTCCGGCCCATCACGATGGCGTGGCCCGTCGTCAAGCGCTTGAAGTGCTGCAAATCCGCCGGTAAGTGCCAGAGCAGTTGATTGTCTTTGCCAATAGCACCATTCCGGGCAACGGCGGCGATGAGGAAAAGCATGGGTTTGGTTTAAGGGTTTGAGGTTTGAGTTGGCGAAAATAGCTGGAAATCGTCATGCTGAACTTGTTTCAGCATCTTCCGATCCCCGGACAACCTGTTTCCTGGTAACCAAGAGCAGTTGGCAATGGGAAGATGCTGAAACAAGTTCAGCATGACGAGCCTGTTCAGCACTCCGTCGCGCTCAGGGCCAGGCCCGCTTCGGAGGTTTCCTTGTATTTTCTTGACATATCCCGGCCCGTGGCTTTCATCACTTTGATGACGTTATCGAGTGATATTTTCTGCATCGCCGGATTACCCGACATCGCCAGCAGGTATGCGTTATATGCCTTCACGGCACCCATCGCGTTGCGCTCGATGCAGGGAATCTGCACGTAGCCGCCAATTGGGTCGCAGGTCATGCCCAGGTGGTGTTCGATGCCGATTTCGGCGGCGGCTTCCACTTGCCCGATGCTACCACCCGCCGCGTAGCTGAGCATGGCGGCACCCATCGCCGAAGCCGTGCCAATTTCGCCCATGCAGCCCATCTCGGCCCCCGAAATACTGGCGTTGTGCTTGACGAGGAACCCAACAGCCGCTGCCGCCAAAAGTCCTTCGCGCATCCGTCGGGGTGCGTAGTGAAAATGGTGTTTCATCAAAAACGTGAGCCCGGGAATCACCCCCGACGCCCCCGAAGTGGGTGCCGTGACCACGATGCTTCCCGCCGCGTTTTCTTCTGAAGCCGCCAGGCAGTAGGCGTTCAGAAAAATGAGAAAACTGTCGGATGCCTGGACTAAACTTTTGGCTTGTTGAAACAGAATCGGGGCTTTTCGTTGCAACCGAATACTGCCCGGCAGCACACCCCGCGTCCGCAAGCCGCGCCGCACGGCCTGGTGCATCGCGTTGATAATCAAGTCTAAACGGGCTTCGATTTCCTTTTCCGAACGGCCCGTCAGCGCGATTTCATTGGCCATCAGCACTTGGGCCAACGTGAGGTTGTTGGCCAGCAGGTGCGCCTTCAACTCGTTCATCGTCGTGTACGGAAACGTGGGCTGGCACTCCGGCCCGGCGTCGGAGCGTTCGCCCTTGCGGTAAATAAACCCGCCACCCACCGAGTAATACTCGTGTTCCAGCAACACCTGGCCCTCCGCGTCGAGCAGGTTGAGCACCATCGTGTTGGCGTGGGGTGAGTCGTACCGGCCCCGGTGAAAGACAAAATTCTGGGCATTGATCGCTGTGGTTTTTCCCTGAAAATCAACCGAATACGAAACCAACGGGTCTTTCAATAAACCGAGTAAGGCTTTTGGATCGCAGGAATCCGGTTGCCAGCCGAGCAAACCGCCTACGATGGCGCGGTCGGTGCCGTGGCCTTTGCCGGTTGCGCTCAAGGAACCGTGTAAGTGGATTTCGATGCGCTGCCCGCGGGCGGCTACCTCAGCCGGAAGTTGTTGAAGTTGGCGTAAAAAATCGAACGCGGCCTTCATGGGGCCAATCGTGTGCGAACTCGACGGGCCGGGGCCAATTTTAAAAAGGTCAAATACCGAAGTGGTGATACATGTCATGTGGTTGGTGAAATGCTGTTTAGAAAAGTGCGTGTTGGCGGGTCCGACGTTCCGTCTGACCATCGTCCTGTCGAATCACTGCACCCGCGCGCCCCGCAAAAATTCCTCAATGCTCATTCGTCGTTTTCCCTCCAGTTGAAGTTCGTCCACCGCCAGCCAGCCCTCGGCGCAGCGGAAATGCAGGTAACTCCGGTTGTCGCTACGGTAGCTACCAATTTCTGCTGGTTCCTCATCTTTCGCTTCGTTGGCCCGAAAGATTTTCAAGGTTTTCCCCTGCCACATCGTCCAGGCGGCCGGGTAGGGCGATAGGCCCCGGATAAAATCACGGACGCGGGCGACGGGCTGATTCCAGTTGATTTCGCAGGTTTCCCGGAAAATCTTCGGAGCCATTTTCAACGCAACACCTTGGGGTTGCGCCATTTGTGGATAGTCGCCTGCTTCGATGGCCCGGACCGTTTTCAGTACCAATCGAGCACCGTGCTCCATTAGCCGGTCGTGGAGACTTCCGGCGGTGTCGTCGGGATAAATGGGTTCTTTTTCCTGAAAAATCAACTGGCCCGTGTCGATTTCCTGTTGGATGAAGAACGTCGTCGCGCCGGTTTCAGTTTCTCCGTTGATGATTGCCCAGTTGATGGGCGCGGCCCCCCGATACTGCGGCAGCAACGATGCGTGGAGATTGAACGTGCCCTTAGGCGGCATCGCCCAAACAAGTTCAGGCAACATCCGAAACGCCACAACCACTTGCAGGTCAGCTTGGTAGACTTTTAGTTCTTCCAAAAACGCCGGGTTTTTTAGTTTCTCGGGTTGCAAAACAGGTAGCCCCGCCGCCAGCGCGTACTGTTTCACCGCCGATTGCTGAAGTTGGTGTCCACGCCCGGCGGGTTTGTCGGGCGCGGTGATGACGGCCACAACGGGACAACCCGCTTCGACGAGGCTCCGAAGGCTCGCCACCGCAAACTCGGGCGTACCCATAAAGATGATGCGCATGATTATATGTAGAGATTAGCGTCCGGCGTTATAATGAGCCGTGTTTTTTACTTTGGCAAAAATAGGGAACCCGAATCGTTGAACTCTGGGTTAGAAGTTTGCTGAATGTGGCAAATTTGCTAATTTTGAAGGCTCGATTCTACAAATGAAGCATAATCCTGAACGCAATACTCGTCCGACTGCACACCAATGGGTGAAATCAGATTAGTTGCTGCCGACGATAGGACTTGCTTACAGCAGAACGGTTTGAATCACCGTTCTTTTTTATTTTATAACTGACACCGACGTCACATTTTTGAGGAGTTTGTACCATGGGAAAAGTTGCCTATTACACCGAAGAGGGCCTGAGTAAGCTGAAAGCCGAATTGAACGAATTGAAAGGACGCGGCCGGACCAGCATCGCCCACCAAATCGCCGAAGCCCGCGACAAGGGCGATTTGAGTGAGAATGCCGAATATGATGCGGCCAAGGATGCGCAGGGAATGCTGGAGTTGAAAATATCGAAACTCGAAGAAGTCATTGCCAATGCCCGGCTGATCGACGAATCGACCATCGACATATCAAAAGTATCGGTGCTTTCGACGGTACGCATCAAAAACAAGCGCAACGGCGCAATGCTGGAATACATGCTGGTGTCGGAAGAGGAAGCCGATTTGAAGCAAAATAAAATCTCGGTGCAGTCGCCCATTGGCAAGGGATTACTGGGCAAAAAAGCGGGCGATATCGCCGAAATATCCATCCCCGCCGGGAAGATTGAATTCGAGATTCTGGAAATATCGCGATAGTACTGAGGAGTGGGTAGCGGGGAGCGAGTCTGATTTTCTCCTCCCTGCTCCCTCCCCAATACTCACTCCTACTTTTTATGCCCTCCATCTTCACCCGGATCATCAACGGCGAAATTCCTTGTCATAAAATCGCTGAAGACGACCGCTACCTGGCTTTTCTCGACATTCAACCGCTGGTTGAAGGCCACACGCTGGTCGTTCCCAAGCAGGAAATCGACTACTTCTTCGACCTTGACGACGACTTGCTGGCTGGATTGATGGTTTTTGCCAAACGGATCGCACCCGCCATTCAGGCGGCTTGTCCGTGCCTGCGCCTGGGGGTGAGTGTTATTGGCCTGGAAGTGCCCCACGCGCACGTGCATCTGATTCCGATGAACGTCCTGCGGGATGTCAACTTCGCCAATCCGAAACTCCGATTCAGTCCCGACGAACTGGCCGCGACGGCGGCGCGGATTCGCGGGAAACTAACCGACTGATTGCCCGTTAAATTTCACCAAAACCACCAAACCTGAATGCCCCAATACCTTCTGCAAGCGACTGATTACACCGATGCCCAGGCACTCGAACGACGCTTGGCGGTGCGACCCGCCCACTTGGAAGTAGCCCGCAAACTTAAAACGGACGGCCATTTACTGATCGGTGGTGCTGTTCTCAATGAGGAAGGCGCCATGATCGGTTCCATGATGGTACTTGACTTCAGCGACGAAACGCAACTGCAGGATTGGCTCCGGCAAGACCCTTACCTGACGGGTAAAGTCTGGGATAAAATAGAAATCCGGCCCTTTCGGGTAGCCAACGTTTAGGCCGATTGGCCAAGCGTAGGTCGTTGTTTATCTTGCTCCACCATTCGCCTTTTTTACTTATGAACCGTAGAAACCTTTTAAAAAAAACGGCCTCCGCCGCTGCTCTGACCATGACCGGCCCGCTCGCCTCCCACCTCGAAGCCGCTACCGCCAACGCGGGTACGGCCCCCGTTCTCAAGGGAAATATCAAACACTCCGTGTCGCGGTGGTGCTACGGCTCGATTCCCCTGGAGGAACTCTGCCAGGCGGCCAAAGACCTGGGGATTCAGTCGATCGAACTCACCGGCCCGAAGGAGTGGGCTGTGATGAAGCCCTACGGTATTACCTCGGCGATGGGTCAGGCGGATTCCTGGTCGGACGGGATTGGCCTGCCAAATTTTTTCAACAACCCCAAAAATCACGACAAGCTGGTGGCGGGTTTCGAGCAGTTGATTCCTCAGGCCAAAGCCGCGGGCGTGACCAACCTGATTTGTTTTTCCGGCAACCGCAACGGCCTATCCGACTACCAGGGCCTGCTCAATTGCCAGCAAGGTCTGAAGCGCATCCTGCCCACCGCCGAAAAAGCGGGCGTGACCCTGACGATGGAATTGCTCAGTTCGCGCGATAGCCACCCCGATTATCAGTGCGACAACGTGGAATGGGGGGCGGTACTCTGTGAAATGGTTGGCTCGGAAAATTTCAAGTTGCTCTACGATATTTTCCACATGCAAAGCATGACCGGCGACCACATCCGCAATATTCGCCGGTACGGAAAATACATCAGTCACTACCACACGGGCGGGATGCCAGGACGGCATGAGATTGATGAAACCCAGGAGATTTACTACCCCGCCATCGTGCGCGCCCTCGTGGCCACGGGTTATAAAGGCTACATCGGGCAGGAATTTATCCCCACGCCTAAGGACAAAGCCGGGATGATCGAATCGTTGCGCAAGTCGATTCAGATTTGCGATGTGTAGGAATTGTTACAAAAAGGAAGGTCACTTTGATCAAAGTGACCTTCCTTTTTTATGAGCTATTCTGTTCAGGGTAAGCCTCCTTCCGTCGCTTGCCATTTTCTAAAACCTACAAATTCCCTTTTTTCAACTCCTTCACGGCGTAATCCGCCGCCCGCGCGGTTAGGGCCATGTACGTGATGGAGGGATTCTGGCAGGCCGTCGAAGCCATCGAGGCACCATCGGTGACGAAGACATTCTTTACGGCGTGCATCTGGTTGAAGCCGTTGAGCATGGAGGTTTTGGGGTCGCGGCCCATCCGGCAACCGCCCATTTCGTGAATGTCGAGGCCGGGGTTTTGGTGGTTGTCGCGGGCCGAAACGTTTTTCAGGCCCACGGCTTCCAGCATTTCCTGAATCTGCACCACGGCGTCGCGGCTCATGGCGTCTTCATTTTCTTTCCACGCCACGTCGATATGCACCAGGGGCATACCCCACTGGTCTTTTTGGGTGTCGTCGAGCCAGATGCGGTTGTCTTCGTAGGGTAGCATTTCGCCCATGGCGTTGATGCTAAACGACCAGATGCCGGGTTTGATCAGGCTGTTTTTCAACTCAGCTCCGAAGCCGGGCATTCCGTTGCCGCGCCCCCAACTGGCCCGACCAGCGCCGCCCGAGTGGGAGTACCCCCGGAGAAAAGCCGTTTGCTTGTCGGTACCAAAATTGCGGTACCGGGGAATGTAAATACCAGTCGGACGCCGCCCGAAATAGTATTGATCTTCAAAGCCTTCGTAACTGCCACTGCCACTCACGCGGTAGTTGTGCGCCATGACGTAGCGACCCAACACGCCGCTATCGTTGCCGATTCCGTTGGGAAAACGGCTGCTGGTCGAGTTTTGCAAAACCAGATTCGTGTTGACGGTCGAGGCGTTGACAAAGATAATTTTGGCGAAATACTCCGTCATTTCCTTCGTCTTTGCATCCACGACCCGAACACCCGTTGCCCTCTTTTTTTGCTCGTTGTAAATAATCGAATGCACCACCGAATCAGGCCGGAGCGTGAGCCGCCCGGTGGCGCGGGCGGCGGGCAAGGTGGCGGCATTGGTACTGAAAGCCGCCCCAAACGGGCAACCCCGGGCGCACAGATTCCGGTACTGGCAAGAACCCCGCCCCACGGCCTGCTGCTGCGGACCCGCCTCGGATAAGTTGGCGGTGCGGCTGATGATGAGGTGTCGACCTTGGTATTTCGCGTCAAGTTGACTCTTGACGTGCTTTTCCAGGCAATTCATGGCCATCGGGGGCAAAAACTCCCCGTCGGGTACCTGCGGCAGGCCGTCGCGATTGCCCGAAATCCCGGCGAATTTCTCCACGTAACTGTACCAGGGAGCCAATTCTTTGTAGCGGATGGGCCAGTCGGTTCCGATGCCTTCGCGCGCATTGGCCTCGAAGTCGTGCTCGCCCCAGCGTTGCGTCCAACGCGCCCAGAGGAGGGATTTACCGCCCACCTGGTAGCCACGAATCCAGTCGAAAGGCTTGTCCTGGATGTAGGGATGCTCCTGATCTTTGACGAAGAAATGTTGGGTGTTTTCGTTGTAGGCGTAACACTTATTCACCACCGGATTAGCCGTTTTGTCTTCCGGGGGCATTTCGCCCCGGTGAGCGATTTCCCAGGGCTTGAGCATGGTTGTGGGGTAATCGGTCACGTGTTCGACCATCCGACCGCGCTCCAGAGCCAGTACCTTGAGACCCTTTTGGGTGAGTTCTTTCATGGCCCATCCGCCCGAAATGCCAGTGCCAATCACGATGGCGTCATAGGTGTTCTGGGCGGCGGCTTTGAGGTTGAGATTCATGGGGAAAACAATGAAGAAATCGTAATCTGAACTGTTTTTTGTTTTACAAATTTCGCCGCTTTAATTCCTCTACGGCGCGGTTGGTGGCGCGGGCGGTCAAGGCCATAAACGTGATGGATGGGTTTTGATTGCCGACCGAGGTCATGCAGGCACCATCGGTGACGAAAACGTTTTTGCAGGCGTGAACCTGATTCCAGGCGTTGAGTACCGAGGTCTTCGGGTCGCGACCCATGCGGGCACCACCCATTTCGTGGACGTCGAGACCGGGCGCTTGCCCGGAATCACCCATGCGAATGTTTTTGCACCCGGCTTTTTCGAGCATTTCAGCGGCCTGCACGGTAAAATCCCGGAAAACTTTTTCGTCATTGTCGTCGTAACCTACGGAAGTAATCAGTTGCGGTACGCCCCAGGCGTCTTTCTGGTCGGCGCTCAGGCGAACGTGGTTTTCGGCTTTGGGTACGGTTTCGCCCTGCATCATGATGAAAACACCCCAGGGACCGGGTTTAGTAAGGTTTTCTTTTAGTTCAGCGCCAAAGCCCTCGCGACTTTCGCCCTGCTGGCGCGACGCGGCGAAGGCCACCATGTAACCGCGCAGGAAATCGGTTTCCTGCTTTTCGACGTTGCGAAACGAGGGCATGAAGGCCGTCGTGGGCCGCCGTCCCGAGTAATATTGGTCCTGAAACCCGTCGTAGGTTGCGCCGCCCGAACCCCGATAATTGTGAAACGCCACGTAACGGCCCAACACGCCCGAATCATTGCCGAGGCCGTTGGGGAAACGTTGGCTCGTGGAATTAAGCAAAATCAGGTTGGAGTTCAGGCAAGCCGCGTTGACAAAAATGATTTTCGCGAAATACTCCGTGGTTTGTTTGTTGTGCGCATCGACGACCCGGACGCCCGTCGCTTTCCCTTTTTGCTCGTCGTAAATGATCGAATGCACCACGGAATGTGGCCGGAGCGTGAGTTTGCCCGTTTTGGCGGCCCAGGGCAACGTCGACGAATTGCTGCTAAAGTACCCGCCGTAAGGACAGCCCCGGTAGCACAAATGCCGCGCCTGGCACTGCCCACGGCCCTGCTGCAGGTGAATGGGTTGCGGCTGGGTCAGGTGCGCACACCGACCGATGATGACGTGGCGGTTTGCATAGTTTTCCCTGACGCTACCCTGAATGTGTTTCTCCAGACAATTCAATTCCCAGGGCGGCAAAAACTCCCCGTCGGGCAGGTGGGGCAGGCCATCTTTATTTCCGGAAATACCCACAAACTTCTCAACGTGGCTGTACCACGGGGCCAAATCAGCGTACCGAATCGGCCAATCGACGGCGAAGCCATCGCGGGCGGGTGCTTCAAATTCGTACGGACTCCAGCGTTGGGTTTGGCGCGCCCAAATGAGGGATTTACCCCCAACCTGGTAGCCCCGAATCCAGTCGAAGGGTTTTTCCTGAATGTAGGGGTGCTCGGCGTCTTTGACAAAAAACTGCTGCGTGGCCTCGTCGAGGGCGTAGCATTTCGTGGCAATGGGGTTGGCCGCGTCGAAGTCGGCGGGCATTCGCAGGCGATGGTCAAATTCCCAGGGGTGCTTCATCGCCGTG
The DNA here is from genome assembly GCA_026785975.1 of Cytophagaceae bacterium. Taxonomy (GTDB): domain Bacteria; phylum Bacteroidota; class Bacteroidia; order Cytophagales; family Spirosomataceae; genus JAJAZB01. Next base: position 20,660 of record JAJAZB010000166.1, read on the forward strand.
GGGTAATCCTCCACGTGCTTCACATCCCGACCGCGCTCCAGCACGAGGGTGCGTAAACCTTTTTCGCACAATTCTTTGGCCGCCCAGCCGCCCGAAATTCCGGAACCCACGACGATGGCGTCGTACGTATTTTGGGCGGCGGCTTTAAGGTTGAGGTTCATCCGGTTTCGTTTGAGGCTTAAAATCCGATCGTGAAATCTACCAGCCCGCGCCTTTCGTCTTGGTTTTGATCCGGCAGAGGTACATATCGGCGGTGAGGTAGAGTGTGGAGCCGTCGTCGCCCCAGGCGCAGTTGGCGGTGGCCTCGCCGGTGCTGATGCGCCCCAGGAGTTTACCCTGCGGCGAAATGACCAGCACCCCGCCCGGCCCGGTCGAGAATAAATTCCCCTGCATATCGACCCGGAGGCCATCGGGGGATCCCTTCAGACCCTGCTTCCGGAGCGGGCTGGCATCGTAAAAAATCCGCCCTTTGCCCAACGAGCCGTCCGCCTGAACGGGGTACGCCATGACGTACGCTTCCGCATCCGATTGGTTGACGTAAAGCGTTTTTTCATCGGGCGAAAAAGCCAGGCCGTTGGGTCGTTTGAGGTCGCTGACGATCTGCGTCACCTTGCCATCGGTGGCAATTCGGTACACGCCAAACTGCTGAATTTCCCGCGTTGAATCGTCCACGTACTTGGGCAAACCGTAGGGTGGGTCGGTGAAATAATAAGCTCCACCCGAATGCTGCACCACATCGTTGGGCGAGTTGAACCGTTTACCCTCCCAATGCGCAGCCAAAGTAACTTTCCCGCCACCACCGAGGGGCATCAGACTGATACGCCGATCGCCGTGTTCGGCAGAAACCAGCTCCCCTTTTCGGTTGATGGTCAATCCGTTGGAGCCAGATTCCTTGCTGTAATTGGCCCTACCCGTGTAGCCGGAAGGTTTCAGAAACTCACTGATTCCTTGTTTAGCCGTCCATTTGTAAACCGTATTTTTGGGCACGTCCGAAAAGAGCAAATACCCGCCCGTGCCGTCTTTCACCCAGGCCGGGCCTTCGCTCCACTCGAAGCCCGCCGCCAGTACTTCGATTTTGGCATTTTTGTCAATCAGCGCATCAAGCGCCGGGTCGAGCCGGACGACTTCGCCGATGGTGGGGTAATTGGTTTGAGCGATGGCAAAAACCGAGAACAGAAAGTTTACAGTAAAAAGAGATAGCTTTTTCATAAGTAATGGGGATTTTTTTGTTATGGCACCGGCCACCCGGCCCGACGCAGACGCCGGAGCCATGACAAAATAGATTAAATAATTCTAACGTTTGGTAAATCGTTTGAACAAAAGCCACCCGCCGCCCAAAGCCAGTCCACCCAGAAGGCCGGGCAGAAAGCCTCCCCCGAGTTCAAGCCAGTTTAGCACACTCGCGATTAGTAAATTCTGGTAAAGCATAGTACATGCTTTTAAACCCTAAGTGGACGGTAGAATTGGCTTATTTTTAGTGGTGGGGCGGCGGTTTTTGGGGAGCCCACCCCCCGGGGGCGGGGTTAATAAAA
>JAJAZB010000167.1 GCA_026785975.1 Cytophagaceae bacterium
CGTTGGGATTGGGCCGTGCTTCGCCGGATGCTCGACTATGGATACCCCATTATGCTCATGGGTTTGGCGGGTAGCGTCACTCTGCTCACCGACCGGCTGGTGCTCGAACGCTTTTTGCCGGAGGGCTTCTACCCGGGTCGCACGGCGGAGGAGGCGCTGGGCATTTACGGCAACTGCTACAAGTTGTCGATATTTATGAGCCTGGCCATTCAGGCGTTTCGTTACGCCGCCGACCCGTTCTTTTTTTCGAGAACGGGCGACAAAAACGCCCCCAACGTTTTCGCTGACGTGATGCACTGGTTCATCATCGCCGGCGTGCTGATCTGGGTTGGGGTGAGCCTCAACCTCGATTTTATCGGTACGTTTTTCAGGAAAGAAATTTACCGCGAGGGCCTCGGCGTGGTGCCCATTCTGCTGCTGGGTAATCTGTTTCTGGGCGTGTACTACAACCTGTCGGTTTGGTTTAAACTCACCGACAAAACCCAGTACGGTACGCTCATTACGGGCATTGGGGCGGTTTCAACGCTGATTCTCAACATTCTGCTCATTCCCTTGCTGGGCTACACGGGCAGTGCGCTGGCCTTTCTGGCCTCCTGTGTGCTGATGGCCGTGATTTGCTACGGGCTGGGCGATAAGCATTTTCCGGTGCCTTACCGGTTGTTGGGCGCATTGGGCTACATCGGCTCGGCGGGACTTTTAATTTACCTGTCGTCGCTGGTTCGGATTCCTGACCTTTGGTTGGCCGTGCCGTTTCACCTGCTGCTTTGCGGGCTGTATTTTGCCTGCATTGTCCTCGTGGAACGAAACACGCTACTGCCCAAGCGCTGGCGAAAACCGACCCTCGCGACCGCTGCCCCGAGTACCTCGACCGTTGAGAAAGGCGTTGACCCGGCTTCTTCGGTGGGGGAAGGTAGTTTTGAAGATGAGGTCATTCATTAAACTCAATCCAGTACCCATCCGGGTCTTGCAGGAAGAGTTGCAACACGCCATCGGGGCGTGGTCGGGGGCCTTTGAAAACCAGATTTTTACTGCTTAAAAAACTCGCCACGCCTTCGCAATCCAGCACTTTTACGGCAAAATGATTGCGCCTTGAACCCATCACGTCCAGATTAAGGCTTTCAGAACGCCCACCCAGCAAATGCAGTTGCTGCCCGCCCCCCAGGTGAAACCACGCCCCCGGAAAGTCGAACGCCGGACGCGGTAAGATTTCCCAACCCAAAACATTCTGGTAAAAATCAATGCTACGGTCTACATCCTGCACGTAAAGCGCCACGTGATCGAGGGCAATTGGTGTAATCATGAGCTAAAAAAAGCCCCTCTCCAACTTTGCCAAAGTTTCCACAGTGCCGAGAAGGGCTTTGGAAAGGTTGATTTATCGGCGGGCCAAACCACCCGGCAGGCGCATTTTGCCATCCTGCATTTTGTTCATTTGCTTCATCATTTTGCGCATATCATCAAACTGCTTCATCAGGTTGTTGACTTGCTGAAGGCTCGTGCCAGACCCGCTGGCAATGCGGCGTTTGCGGTTGGCGTCGATGAGGTCGGGGTGCTGGCGCTCTTTGGGGGTCATGGAGCCGATCATGGCCTCGATGGGTTTGAAGGAATCATTGTCCACCTCGAGGTCTTTCACCATTTTGCCCATGCCCGGAATCATCCCCATCAAATCTTTGATATTGCCCATTTTCTTAATCTGCTGCAACTGCGACTGAAAATCTTCAAAGTTGAACTGGTTCTGACGAATCTGTTTGCTGATGCGCCGGGCTTCATCTTCGTCAAATGCCTGCTGGGCTTTCTCAACCAGCGAAATCACGTCGCCCATACCCAAAATCCGGCTGGCCATCCGGTCGGGGTAAAACTGGTCGAGGGCATCCATTTTTTCGCCCGTCGAAATGTACTTGATGGGTTTCTCCACCACGTGCCGGATCGAAATGGCCGCCCCGCCGCGCGTGTCACCGTCGAGTTTGGTGAGTACGACGCCATCAAAATTGAGGCGGTCGTTGAACGTCTTGGCCGTGTTGACGGCGTCCTGGCCGGTCATGGCATCCACCACAAAAAGCGTCTCGCTGGGATTGAGCGCTTTTTTAAGGTTCTCCACTTCCTGCATCATCACCTCATCCACGGCCAGACGACCGGCGGTATCGACGATGACGATTTTCTTATTGTTCTTTTTCGCGTACGCCAGCGCGTTCTGCGCAATCTGCACGGCGTTTTTGCTCTCCGGCTCGCTGTACACCTCCACGCCCACCTGCTCGCCGAGGACTTTCAATTGTTCAATAGCCGCCGGACGGTAAATGTCGCAGGCCACCAGCAGCACATTCCGACCGGACCGCTTGAGTAAATTGGCCAGTTTCCCCGTAAACGTGGTTTTTCCCGAACCCTGCAAACCCGCGACAAGCACCACGGCCGGGTCGCCTTTGAGGTTGATGCCCTCGGCGGCACCGCCCATGAGTTCGGTGAGCTTGTCCTGCACGATTTTGACCAGCATCTGACCCGGCTCAACCGCGATCATAATTTTCTGGCCCATCGCCTCGTCCCTGATCTGGTCGGTGATGTCCTTGGCGACTTTATAATTAACGTCGGCATCCATCAGTGCCCGGCGGATTTCCTTGACCGTACTGGCTACATTGACGTCGGTAATGCGCCCCGATCCTTTCAGGGTTCGGATGGCTTTATCGAGTTTGTCCTGGAGGTTTTCGAACATGGTATTTGGTTATTTCTCGGCTAAAATTCGGTTGATAATTTTATTGGTCAGTTTTTTATCAAAAATAGCTTCCACCGGAAACGCCAGCCTCGCGATGGCTTCGCAGGTGAGCATGCCATCGCCGCTTTTCATGCGTAATTCATAGCGTCCGTCTTCCAGCACGTACTGTTCCAGGATGTGCTTTTCAGAATCCACAATCCAATATTCGCTGACGCCGTGGGCTTCATAATCGTTGAACTTGGTCTCCCGGTCGGTTTTGGCGGTACTTTTGGAAAGCACTTCAACGGCCAGGTCGGGGGCTGGAAACTGCATTTGTTTGTCATCGAAAGCCTCGGCTTTTCCGGTTTTCCAGAAACACACATCCGGCTCGTAATCGTTGCGGGTCAGAGAGACGAGAATTTTCTCAATACCCACCCAGCCCAAGTCGTGTTCGGTCACAAACGTGTCGAGTATACGGTAAATAGTACCGTCTGCCGAATTATGTGCCCGCTTCACCGGCGATTGAAACACGATTTGCCCGTTGATGAATTCCATCTTTTGGTTTTCATCCACGGTTTCATAAAAACGCTGCCGTTCGGCCTTTTCGCGGTCGAGAGCCTCCTGGATTCGTTGCAGAATAAGGTACACGTCGGGGCGTTCGAGTAGGTCGGCGGCGCTCATGGATTTTTTAGTTTTTTACCTCTACTCAAGCCGGGAACCGAAATGTACTTCAACGTCCTGGGAGCTGGCTTACCAACGAAACGCTCGATTTCCTCTAAAAGCGTGGGTACAAAACGCCGTAGCGTGAAAATGTCGTTGGTCGGTAAATCGAGTATACAAAGCCCCGTTGTCAACTTGCTGAGGTTTTGCTGAAACGGTAGATTTTTGTCCCCGGTAACGAAAATATCAAAAGCAGATGCCGCGATTAAGGTCATCAACTCGCCGTTTTTCTTACCCAGCCAGCCCATATCCTGAACCGTAAAGGTTTCGTAGGCGGCAAGGTGCGCTTTCAACTCGACATCCAGATTTTCATCCAGCAAAATCTTCATGCAGGCGTCGTTTGCGCTTGGGTTTAGGAATTCCACGTTTGGCTACTTCCCGCAAAGCCTGGTTGACCATCTCCCGGGAGATGTACGGAAAACCACGCTCAAAATCCTCCATCGTCGCATTGGTCAGGTAATCGAACAGGGTTTGAATCGTCACCCGCGTTCCGCGAAAAACGGGGTCTCCGCTGTGGATTTCGGGGTCAACTACGATGATGCTTTCTTCGGTTTTCACCACTTAGGGAGCAAAGTTGTAAATGTCTTTTCGGTGCGCTATGCGGGCGAATTTAGCCATGACCTGCTCGCGGGGTAGTTTCTCCGAGCGGTCCGCTTCGGCCATCATCCGCGTCAGGCCGAGGTCTCGTTTGTCAAAATGAGTTCAGATTTACCTTTTCAAAGGTATCAAACACCCCGCAAAATTAACAAGTTTCCCCGGAATGCCCCGCGCCCGGCCCAAGCGCGTATTGATTCATTCCCTACCTTTGCCGCTTGAAAATCTGACCGTTTCACTTCCATATTCTTCTTCGCGCATGAATAAAATTAAAGTCGCAAACCCCGTCGTCGAACTCGATGGCGACGAAATGACCCGAATTATCTGGAAATTTATCAAGGATAAACTGATTCTACCCTACGTCGACGTCGACCTCAAATACTACGATTTAGGCATTGAATACCGCGACGCGACCAACGACCAGGTGACGGTCGATGCCGCCAATGCCATAAAGCAATACGGCGTGGGGATCAAATGCGCGACGATTACCCCCGACGAAGACCGCGTGAAAGAATTCAGTCTCAAGCGAATGTGGAAGTCGCCCAACGGCACCATCCGCAATATTCTCGATGGCACCGTGTTTCGCGAGCCGATCGTGATGAAGAACGTGCCGCGCCTGGTGACCAACTGGACGGCCCCCATCATCGTGGGGCGTCACGCGTTTGGCGACCAGTACAAAGCCACTGATTTTTTGGTACCGGGCAAGGGCAAACTCACCATGAAATTTGAAGGCGAAGACGGCTCGATTCAGGAGTACGAAATCTATAAATTCAACGGCCCCGGCGTGGCAATGGGTATGTACAATGTCGATGACTCCATCCGGGGTTTCGCGCAGGCCTGCTTCAACATGGCCCTGACCAAAGGCTGGCCGCTGTACCTGTCCACGAAAAACACGATTCTGAAAAAATACGACGGGCGGTTCAAAGATATTTTTCAGGAAATTTACGACGCCGAATTCAAGACAAAGGGCGTTCACTACGAACACCGCCTGATTGACGACATGGTGGCCTCGGCCTTGAAATGGAATGGTAATTTTGTGTGGGCCTGCAAAAACTACGACGGCGACGTGCAGTCGGATACCGTCGCTCAGGGCTTTGGTTCGCTGGGTCTGATGACCTCGGTACTCGTCACCCCCGACGGGCAGACGATGGAAGCCGAAGCCGCCCACGGTACCGTGACCCGTCACTACCGCGAGTACCAGAAAGGCAATAAAACCTCCACCAACCCCATCGCGTCCATTTACGCCTGGACGCGCGGACTGGCTTTCCGGGGCAAACTCGATGGGAATCAGGACTTGATTGATTTCTGCAACAAACTGGAACAGGTCTGCGTGGAAACCGTGGAGAGCGGCAAAATGACCAAAGATTTGGCCATTTCGGTGTACAGCGGCGCACTGACCGCCGGGGAACATTACCTCAACACCGAAGATTTCCTGGAGGCGCTGGATACGAACCTGAAAGCGAAATTGGGTTCGTAAACTGAATTTCATTTCAAAAAAAAGGCCCCGAGTACTCGGGGCCTTTTTTTTGCTGTGTGAGGTGATACTGAGTGTGCCATGCTGGTTTGCGTCAATGGCAAAAGTCGATGCTGGACGAAGGAACACTTTTTTAAGCGTTCTGATCTTCGTTCAAAAACCGTTGAAAACGCTACGAAATCGGAACGATTCGGCGAAGTCACGTTGCCACGTTTGCTCAGCGTAAAAAATCAATCCTTGTCCAGTTCAGGGACTGAGCAGAAATTGTTCTGAAAACCAAACAGCCCATGAATGCGACCCGCTGGCTATTGATTCTTGTTTTATTGGCCCTGCTGGTAGCGGCTGGCTGGTGGTTTTTTGGTACACGGAAAGCTGACGGCTCGGGTGGAAATGGACTCAAACCCCACCTGAGCTTGGCGACGGTTAACATTACGGACATTGATCCGGGTCGGATAAAAATGACGGCGCGGATGTTTTTGAGTAATCCATTACCCTTCGAGTTCAAATCGAACCGGCTCGATTATCAATTACTTATCGACTCGGTGAAAGTCCTGGAAAGTTCATATTCCAAGCCCATTACCGTGCGTTCATCGGATAGTGCTTCCATTGAATTACCGATAGAAGTGCTCACCGAGCAACTGAGCCGCGTACTGAAACGGTTTGAGGCCAACAAAACCGATAGCGCGAATTACACGCTTCAAGCCACCGTGTACGCCGATGTACCCATCGCCGGAGAACGACAATTTAATTTTGACCAAACCAAGCGATTGCCAACGGTCCGTTTGCCCAAAATCAAACTGGAAAAAGTAGACGTGGGCAAGTTGGGCCTGAAGGAATCGACCTTGAAAGCCGTTATCACCGTCAGCAATCCCAACCGATTTCCCTTTAAATTCAGCAATGCGCGGTACACGGCAAAAGTGGGCGAGGATCTGAACGTAAACGGGCAGATTCCGGGCCTCACCAATGTGCCCGCTCGGGGTAGTGCGCCGGTGACGATTGAGATGGATACCCGCACGGGCAACATTGGCCGGTTGGCCTGGAAAGCACTTTTCGACAAAAAAGACGTACCGTTTCGGGTTAATTTTCGGGCTAAACTCGTGACCGACAACGATTTGCTTAAAAATAGCAACATGGCCTTCAACGTCAACGGCACGTTGGAAGAATTGAAAAAGTAGAAATTTGGTTTTTACCGTAGTGAAAAGGGATAGTGCGCGAAAGGACACGGAATGGCTTTGTTTCTCCGGGTTTTCTGTTTTCGTAATCAACACCAATATTCCTTCAATGAAACGTTCCCCCTGGATTTGGATTCTCGCCGTTGTCGGGCTGGCCCTGCTGGGCGTGGGCGGCTGGTACTACTGGCGGCTGCAAAAAACGCCCTCCGAAGCCCCCGGCCAGGGCCTCAAACCGGAGTTGAGCGTGATGGCCGTCGATGTATCCGACATCAGCGAAGAGGAAATTAACCTGACGATACGGCTTTACCTGCGCAACCCATACCCCGTTGAACTGCGTGCCCGGCGGCTCGACTACCAGGTGTTAATCGACTCGACGAAAATTATTGAAAATGCGTACACTGAGCCATTAACCATACAATCGGGCGATAGTGCGGTGGTGAAACTCCCGATGAAATTGCAGGCTGACGAGTTTAAGCAAGTTATGAAAGGCATTAAAGCCCGCAAACAGGATAGTGCCAATTACACCATTCAAGCCAAGATTTTAGCGGATGTGCCGGTGGTCGGTGAGCGGACTTTTAACTGGGAAACGACCAAACGAATGCCCGCCTACCAACTCCCAACGCTTCGATTACATGGTTTGAAAGTTGATAAACTGGGTTTGAACAACTCGAAACTGGAGGCGCAGATATATTTTTATAACCCCAATGTCTTCGACATCCAGGTGCGCGACCTGCGGTACGTGCTTACCGTGGGGCAGCAGGATAATCTGCACGCCGTAGCGACCCGCCCCGGCCTGACGCGGATTCCCAGCAAGAGCGAGACGATTATTCCCATTCAAATTGATGTTGAATTGGACCAGGCGGGCAAGTTTATCGGGCAAGCTCTGTTTGCCCAAAGCAAAACACCGCTTGAATCGGTGGCGACGTTTCAGTTTGTTTCCGACAAAGACTTCATCAAAGGCAGTAAACTGGCCCTCAAACTCAAGGGTACCCTCGATGAATTCACCAAAAAACCGGTGCGGATGCCGCGGGTCCCCTGACCGTTAAAAACTGGCATCTTCAATTTTTACAATGAATACTCCAGCCCTGAAAAAAGCCGCCGCTTTCTGCGCCTACCAGGAACGTACCCAGCAGGAAGTGCGCCAACGACTGCGCGAGTGGGGCATTTGGGGCGACGAGGCTGAGGAAATTATTGCCCGCCTCATCGAAGACGGTTACCTCAACGAAGAGCGGTTTGCCCGGAGTTTTGCCGGGGGCAAGTTTCGAATAAAAAACTGGGGGCGCATCAAAATCGAACAGGAACTCCGGCAGCGGGGGCTGTCGGCGTATAATTTGAAGGCTGGTTTGTCAGAAATCGCCGATACCGACTACCGCCAGACATTACAGGCGCTTCTCGACAAAAAAGCGGCTTCATTGAAAGACGAGGGACCCTACGCGTTCCGCCAGAAACTGGCCCGGTACGCCATTGGTAAAGGCTATGAAGCCGACCTGGTGTGGAGTTTGCTGAAAGGAGAAGAATGAATGCCGGGACAAGTCATCTTTTCGCACGAAACCAATTTCTAATCCGCTGAAACCATGAACAAGCAATTGATTTTTAACGCTTTATTGTTAGGCCTGTTGGCTATGGCAGGCTGCGCCCGTAAATCATCAGCACCCGCTACAACCTACGCCGCTCCTTCGGTGGCGGTGACTGATTCCCTGGGACGCACCATCGTACCCGGCGAAGGCATCAACCGCGAACGAGAGCAACTCGTGGGCCGGATTGATACCGAAATGAAGGACCTCGACCGGCAAATCGAGGACCTCGAAAAGCAGGAGCGCGACATTAGCCGTCAACGCCGCGACCTGACCAGACAGCAAAAAAGACTACGGCGCACCGCCAAAGATTTAAGCAAGTACGACGCCACCGCTGAGTGGCAAAACCGCAAGGAGCAGGTCAATAAAATGCTCGAAAAAGCCGAAAAACGGAACTGAGGGAACAAGTTGAAAATTGAAAATTCAGTGGTAGAAATTTTCAATTTTCAACTTGTTCCCTCAGGCGTTCAGCGAATCAAACACCATGACTTTACCCCACAAATGCTTGTTGGCGTCGATGAATTTTTTGTGGAGTGGATGGTACAAATACGTCTCTTCGTCTTTGGCATTGTCGAAAAATAACGCGACCGACACGGCGTAAGTATCATCGGTGGCTTTTTCGTCAAACTTGGTCTTCGTCGCCGTACCGAAGTGTACCGCCCGGATTACGTCTATTTTGCCTAAATCCTTGAGCGCTTGCAGTAGTTGCGCTTTGTCTTGGGCATTGTTCGTGTTTTTCAACCAGAAAAACACGTGGTGAATAAACCCGTAATTAAGCACCTCTGGCTTGGCGGCTTCAGCGGGTGTAACCAGTGAAGAAAGTGCTGCACCAGCGGCCAGTGCCGTGGTAGATTTTTGAACGAATTGACGACGAGTAGGCATTTTGATTTACGATTTACGATTTACGATTTGATTTACGAATTACGATTTACGAATTTTAAATCGTAATTCGTAAATCACTGGTGCTCTTCCCGGAGCAGGTCGTTTACGGTTTTTACGGGGTTGAACGTAATCAGCGGAACTTCCACGAACACCGTGTTCCAGTCGGACATGGCACCGTTCCACAGGCCGGGGAGTTCCTGCGCTTTCAGATCCTTCCCGTCCTTCGATTTCGGCGTGATAAAACCCGTTTGGGGGTCGCGGAAACGCCGCAGGTCGTAAGCCTGGCCCTGCCGGTTGGTGAGCGAGCAAATCAGATCGACCGGGTTGAAGTGGGTGGCGGCGTTGAAAAGGGCTTTTTGGTCGGCGTTGTCCATCTCAACCTGGGCCGATTCCACGATTTGCAGCGAGCGGGTGCCGTCGGCATTTTCAACCCAGAACGGACCGCCGCCGGGTTC
>JAJAZB010000168.1 GCA_026785975.1 Cytophagaceae bacterium
CTCCTACGTCGGGCCGGGTGGCCGGTGCCGTGACAAAAAAGGCTTATTTTCCAAAATTCTAAACTGATTAAATCCATGAAACGCAAAAATTTTATCCGTGTCATCACCGTCGGTTCCGTGGGAGCCGCCGTTTTGGGCAACTCGCCGGCCGAGGCTGGTCACGTCGCCGCTCCCAAGAAAAAAGTGCTCATGAAAGTGGGCTGTCAATCGGGCGGAACCAGCATCGAGAATCTGGAATTTAAGGCCCGCCACGGGGTGTACAACCTCGACGGCGGTACGCCGAAAACGATCAAAGGCGTCGGCTGGGACCTTCAGGACTCGCTGGCTAAACGCGAAGCCTGCGAAAAATACGGCATCGCCCTCGATGCCTACCACTTCCCGTTGACCTCCGCCGGCATCGACAAGGTGGAATATCCGAACATTATGCTGGGGAAAAGCCCGGAGCGCGACCGGGAAATCGAAATTCTTCAGCAAATGATTCAGGTGGCCAGCAAGTCCGGGATCAAGGTGTTGAATTACAACACGACGATCCTACCAATTTTGCGCACCGGCCGGACGGTTGATCCCAAGCGGGGCAATGCGCTGTACAGCACCTGGAATTACGCCGAAGCGCTGAAGCGGAACGACCCGAAAACCATCGCGGGCGACGTGTCCATCGACCAGATGTTTGAGCGCATTACCTACCTGCTCGACCGGCTGCTGCCCGTGGCCAAAGAGTACAAAGTGAAACTGGCCAATCACATCGCCGACCCGCCGACGCCCGTCGGCTATCGCGGGATAACCCGGTGGAACAGCCCCGATGTTTTTGCCGGAATCAAACGGTTTGCCCAGTTGTACGACAACGAATACCACGGTTTCAATTTTTGCATCGGCTCCATTGCCGAAGGCTTGAAAGACCCCAAAACCGAGATCATGCCGATCATCAAATGGGTGGGTGAGCGCAACCAGATTTTCAACGTCCACCTGCGCAACATCAAAGGCGGCTGGAACAACTTCCAGGAAGTGTACCCCGACAACGGCGACATGAATTTTCTGCACGTGGTTCGCGCCCTGCGCGACGTGGGTTTCGATGGCATGGTCATGCCCGATCACGTACCCCACCACGCCAACCCGAACGGTGGGGAACAGGCGTTTGCGTTCTCGTACGGGTACATCAAAGGACTCCTGCAATCCGTAGCCGATGAAGGGGCGCAGTAACCAGTGAAAAGTGAAAATTTAAAAGTGAAAAGTGACGCGTGATGAAGCAATCTGAGTTCGATTTAACCCAAGACGGGCGGCGTAAAACCGGCCCCACAATCCGGGAAATCCACATTACGCCCATTGCGGTCGTCGACCCGCCCCTGCTGAATGCGGCGGGTTTACACGCCCCGTACGCGCTGCGCACGATCGTGGAACTGGTGACGGACGACGGCATTTCGGGCATCAGCGAAATTCCGGGAAACAGCGGAATCGATGCCGCGTTGGCGGAATCCCGCGATTTGCTTATCGGCAAAGACGTTTTTCAACTCAACGAAATCCGGCGCGTACTGGTCAATCGATTCGGTACCGAAACCGCCGCGCAACGCGGGGAAGCCCCCTGGGATCAGCGCAAACTGGTGCATATTTTCAGCGCCATCGAAGTGGCCTGCCTGGACATCATTGGAAAAGTGACGGGCCGACCCGTCGTCGATTTGTTGGGTGGGAAGCTGCGGGATCGGGTGCCGTTTTCGGCCTACCTGTTTTACAAATACGAAGGCGCGGGCGGAAAACTGGCCTTCGGCATTGATCCCGAGGCGCAGGGCTGGGCGGCGGCCCGGCAAGCCAGCGCCCTGAATCCGGCGGAAATCGTGGCGCAGGCGAAGGCCATGTGCGCTGAGTTTGGGTTTCAATCCATCAAGTTGAAAGGCGGGGTATTCGACCCCCGGCAGGAGGTCGATGCGATGTTTGCGCTGCGGGATGCCTTCGGCCCGGACGTGCCCCTGCGGATCGACCCAAATGCGCTCTGGACCGTGGAAACGGCGATTCGTTACGGGCGCGAATTGGAGCCGATCCTGGAATACCTCGAAGACCCGGTGCGCGGGCAAGCGAACATGGCGCAGGTCAGAAACGCGTTGAAGACCCCGCTTGCGACGAATATGTGTACGACTTCGTTTGAGGATATTCCGGCCAGCATCGCCCTCAGTTCGGAAGACATTATTCTGAGCGATCACCACTTTTGGGGCGGGCTGCGGGCTTCCATCACGCTCGCGGGGATTTGTGAAACCTTCGGGCGGGGGCTGTCCATGCACTCCAACAGTCATTTGGGGATTTCGTTGGCCGCAATGGTCCACCTCGGCGCGGCCCTACCCACCCTGCCCTACGCGCTGGATACCCACTACCCCTGGCAATCGGATGAAGTCATCACCGCCGGACGTTTTCACTTTGAAGACGGAGCCGTCGCCGTGCCGCAGGAACCCGGTTTAGGCGTGGAACTGGATCGGAAAGCGTTGGCCCAACTCCACCAAAACTACCTGGATTGCGGCCTGACGAAACGAGACGATGAAGTGGAAATGCAGAAGGTGCAGCCGGGGTGGGGGTTTCGGGCGGTAAGGTGGTGAGGGCTTATTTACCGTTCGCTCAATATTGGCGGGATGATTAGGGAATGTGGCGGGGACGCTGCATTTTGAGGGCGTGATTTATTTTAACCCGTCAATGACCGAACAGGCCAAAATTCTCCGCGTTTTTTCCCTCATTCGCCTGCTTAACCAACGCCCCGGCTATACGGTGCAACAATTGGCGCATACCTTCGAGTGCGACGAGCCCACAATAACCCGATACTAAAAATTACTCCAAATTATTGGGTATCTGATTGACAACCACGACCGCAAACGGCACTTCCTTTTCGAGGCCAGCCCGGAGCGCACTTCATTTTTTTCGATTGAAGAAACCGCTCTGCTGCGCCAGACGCTGGCGGGTATCGAGGCCGATAGCCCACTGCGGGAGAGTATTCGGCGGAAAATTTACCTTACGTCCGACCTCGTGCCATTGGCCGACGAACTCCACGACGTGCATCAGGCCAGGGTGGTGCAACGCATCACGGAGGCTATTCGCCAAAACCGCCGGGTGCGGCTGCTTCGGTATCAATCCACCAACTCGGGTACGACCCGCGACCGCGACGTAGAGC
>JAJAZB010000169.1 GCA_026785975.1 Cytophagaceae bacterium
CGACGAGGCAGGAACTCCCGCACTGCCCTTTGAGCAACCCGTTCAAACCAATGCCATTTGGGTCAATCTTCGGGAGTACGGATTCACGAAAGCGGGCGAACACCACGGTGACGCTTTGGCGCTCAGCAATCTGTTCAATCAAATCCAGCAAGGCTTTATTCTGGATGAAAACGTCAATGATGAAAAACAACGTGTGGAACGGGAGCGAATCGAGGAGGAGATTACCGCAACGGAACGAACCGGGAATGAATTAAGAACCGAAGTTCGGCGTCTCAAAGAAACGGAAATACCCAAGGTTGAAGGGGCGATTAGTCTGGTCGATGATGATATCAATCAGGTTGAATTAAACGCGCTGAAACGAATTAAAGACCCCAGTCACCTCGACCGCTTCAACTTACGCTTATACTGGTGGGTGTTCATACCCGCCACAGTATTCGTCTACCTTTTTTATGTATCTGCGTTTCACTCCGCATTTTTTCGAGACATAATCAGTGAGGCCGAGCAGGCCGCGAATAATGGCGCAAACATTCAGATGAACCCCTACTTCAACCGGCAGGCTTTTGCAATAGTTGACTTGCACTGGCTTGTACCCTTTATATTTTTCCTCTTCGGATTAATACTACACATCGTCTACGACAGTTCGGGCCGGAGCCGGTGGCCAAAACTCGTGGCGGTATTGCTTTTCATTCTCGTCGCCGATGGGCTGTTGGCCTACAACCTTGAAAGCACATATCAACAGTTGAAAATATTCATGGGTATAGCGACACCGGATTATCATTTTTACACCAGCACGGTGTTTTACATGGTGCTCATTTTAGGGTTTTTTACCTGCCTGGGCTGGAGCATTCTCCTCCATGAAATCAGGAATGAACGCCAGAAACTGAATGTTGAAAAAGTGACCCAGGTTGAAATCCGCACCATGAAGGAAAAGCGGTTGAAACTCACGAATCAGATTCAGGATTTGAACGCCACGATGGTACAACACGACGGTAAAATCGAGATGCTATCACTCGATATCCGGAGACTAATCCAGAAACGGGATAAAATCAGCTTATGCCTGGTTGACCTCGAAAAGCGGCTCACTGATTTCTACGACGGCTGGTTAAATTACATCAACCTGCTCGGTCGGGACAAGGCTGCTCTGAAAGTTGCTTGCCAGGCGGTGTTGACTGAATTCCATCATAATCACCTGCCAAGTTTGACCTTGCAGGAGGCGGCTTAACCTTCAAGACCAATACAACCATGAAAATTCAGACTAAACTTTTCTCTCTGCTCGTCCTCCTGATTTGTTCCTGCGGTAACACCGCCGAGCAAGTAGTGAGACCCGCGAAGACCCGCCCGGTGAACTACATCGTACTCCTCGATTTATCGGACCGGCTGCTACCCAGTCAGGCAGCGAACGACCAGGCTTTGATCAAAACGGTGTTTACCCAATTCCAAAAGACAGTGTTCGGGAAGGGTTTGATAATCAATTCCAAAGATAAATTTCGCGTCGTCATCGCCCCGCAACACGGGGTCGGTTATAACCCGGATAACTTCATGAACATACTGTACCTGGATCTGGAATCGCTGCCATTAGGCGAGAAATCCAAGCAAATGGTGGCGTTTGAAAAAGCGTTGCCTGAAACGCTAAACTCGCTGTACGCCACGGCGACTCAGCGTAAAAGTCGGCCCGAACACTACCCCGGCTGCGACCTTTGGAAATATTTCAACGACCACCTTGAAAATAGCCTCGTAAATGAGGCCGATAACCGCCTGGTAATCCTGACGGACGGGTACCTTGATTTCCAGAAAACCCCGTTCAAGATTACCGTTAAAAATCGCTCGACCAATACTGATTTCATTTGGCGATTTCGTGGCAAGGCGAACTGGGAGAAAACAATGCGAGCGGGTAACTGGGGTTTGATCCCCGCGCAGGTGAATCTTCCGAACGTTTCCGTGTCGGTGGTCGAGATAAATTCTAAATTCCAGAACTTGAACGAATTGTCCATCCTGAAAACAGTTTGGAGCGATTGGCTCAGGGGTATGCAAGCGCAACGGGTCACTTGGATACCCAAATACAGCCTGAGTAATTCACAGAGATTATTGCAAGCGTCTTTGTCAGAAAAAGCCCTTAATCAGTCAAATTGAGAACGTGGGTTATGCCCGTATGATTTCTCGCCGAAATCGGTATTTTTACGGAGTTAATCCTTCCCCAAAATGCCCGCCAGTCCCTCCTTCGACGATAACCGTGCGCTGTACGATGCCCTGCGCCAGCGCAACGATCGGGCCTACGATTTTCTGTACGCCCGGTTGGCCGGATCGTTTTCGCACTGGGTGCATACGCACAACGGCTCGGCAATGGATGCCGAAGATGCGTTCCAGAAAGGTCTGCTGAATTTTCTGCTTAACCTGGAAAGCGGGCAGTATCAGTTTCAGGCGACAGCCCGCATTACCACGGTGCTGTTTGATTACTGCAAAAAGATCTGGCTCAACGAATTGCAATCGGCCCGGATGAAAACCTCGGTTCAATTATCGGACTTTATTAATCCCGCCGACGACACGGATTTACTGGCCGATCTGGAGCGTTCTGAACGCGTGGCGACGATTCAAAAAGCGTTGAATCAACTCAAGGAAGAGTGCCGACAACTGCTGCAATGGTTTTACATCGATGAATTATCGCTCCGGGAAATTGCCGATAAAACGGGGCTGAAAGAATCCTCGGCCAAAGCCAAACGCTACGACTGCGCCGAAAAACTGAAGGGATATTATTTGCAACTCGCTAACCGACCGGGCGTATGAAACTCACCGCCGAACAATACGAACTGATCGAGGCCTACCTCAACGGCCAACTCGCGCCCGCCGACCGCACGGAAGTGGAGGCAGATCGGCAGAACGACGCGGAATTCGACCAGGAAATTCGCTTGCAGCAGGAATTACGGGCCGGTTTTCGGGCCATTGGCCTACAAAACCGGTTGCAGGCCGCCCGGCAACGGCATCAGGCCCGGACGGCACCACCCGCCCGACCCGAACCCAAAATCATTCCATTGTCGTCCAAACGTTCGGGCCGCGTCGGCTGGGAATGGACCACTTACCAACCTTGGGTAGCGGCGGCTTCGGTGGTACTCCTGATTGGATTATCGGTGTGGGGCATTTGGCAACCGTCTGAAAGTCAGTTTGATGAAACGGTTTATGCCCAAAACTACCAACCCGATCCATCGGATTTTGTGGCCCGCGACCTGCCCGCCAGCCTGAAGCCCAACGACCGGGTAGCCCTGGAACGGGGAATCCAATCGTACAGCCAGGGGAAGTATGCGGAGGCCATCGACGTGCTGGAAAAAGTGGCTCCGCCCGATAATTCCTTGTTTATTGCGAGTTACTACCTCGGCATCAGCTACCTGACCACCCCGAATGTCGATAAAGCGGTCAAGTACCTGCAAACGGCCCAGCGGAGTACGCAGCCCGACATCCGGCAAAAAGCGCAGTGGTACCTCGCTTTAGCCTACCTGAAAAAAGACGACCGGCCCCGCACCAAAAGCAGCCTGCGCGTGGTGGCCGACGATACCCGTAGCCCCTACCGAAACCGAGCCGGGGCCTTACTCGACCAGTTGTTTCCCTAAACAGGTTGGGGATGTCCGGCAACTCTATTTTCACCCCATACTTTTCATTACTTTTACCAACCCACCATTCGGTACTCTTTCGCTTTTATGAAATCAGTTCTATTTCTCCTTTTTTTTAGTTTTTGTTTGGTTGTGGTCAGTTGTAAACTCGATGATTTGCCCGCTGATAAACGCCTCACGGTTATCTCTAATCCTGCCGTTGTAACTACTGGCGCGGTGGTAACTACTACCTCGACATCAGCTACGGTGCAGATGACAGTGAACTCACTCGGTAGCAATACCAGTCTGAGCGAATACGGTATTGTGTTCGCGGAGGACCCGAATAATAATCCTTTACTCACGTCTGGTATTGCCAACCGATATACTGCCGGTACGTTGACGCTCAATACGCCATTGACGGTACCAATCACGACAAATCTCAAACCCGGAACACGTTACTTTTTTAGAGCCTACGCGATCAACAGTGCTGGCCAACCTGTGTACGGCGAGGTGAAGGAGTTTACGACGAAAACCGCCGCTTCCAACAGCCTGCTCTTCGGCGGCTCTAACTTTGATTACGGGTATTTCATGGTGCCTACGGCCGGTGGAGGGGGCATTTTTGCCGGAAATTCCAACTCAAGTAACGGGGACGTGCCAGCTAATAAAGGTGGTTACGACGCTTGGGTAGCCCGGTACGATGCCAATGGAGTAATTCTTTGGAAGAAAAACTACGGAGGAAGTTCCGATGATGTTTTACGCTCCATTCAATTCACGACGGATGGGAATGTAATTTTAGTTGGCAACACTAATTCCACCGACGGGGATTTGAGTGGAAGTGGACTCAAAGGAGAATATGACATTTGGGTCGTTAAATTAAACGCCGCGAGCGGAGCTATTATCTGGCAAAAGACGTATGGCGGATCTAAATCAGATTTTGGTCAGGCGGTTCAAGCTACTTCCGATGGTGGCTGCATTGTTGTTGGAAGAACCAATTCAAATGATGTTGACATCAATGCAACCACCGGTAGAAGAGGGGATTTTGACATTTGGGCACTTAAGTTGAATTCTTCAGGGAACATCGAGTGGCAAAAAGCGTACGGCGGCTCGGGGGAAGAACGCGGACAGAGTGTACAAACCACCCGCGACGGTGGCTACGTCATCGCGGGCATGACCAAATCAAGTGACGGCCAGATAACAAACTTTAAAGGCGTTACGGATGGGTGGGTAGTGAAGGTGAATTCTTCCGGTGTGCTTCAATGGCAGATACCGTTGGGGGGAGCGGGTAACGATGAGGCTTTCTGCGTTCAACAAACGCTCGATAACAAGTTTATCGTCACGGGTTTTATCGCAACTCCGGGCACGGGTAACCGGAATGTGATGGTCAGCAAAATAAGTTCAGACGGAGCCGAAGAGTCAGGATTTCCGGCATCCCTGGGAGGCTATGAACAAGATGAAGGTGCTTACATTGAGCAAATTCAGGATGGAAGTTTCATTTTGGTTGCCAATACCAATTCCACCGATATTGCCGGGCTTCCTCCTTACCGAGGAGGGGCCCGTGACATTTGGGTCGTAAAATTAAGGGCGGATGGGAAAACCATCGACTGGCAAAAACCCGCAGGTGGATCCGGTGACGATCAGTCCTACTGCATCCGCGCGGTAACGGATGGCTACCTGCTCTGTGGCTTCACTACCTCAGCGGCTGTAGATGGGAAAGTAAATAATGGTTCCAGCGACGTACTCATCGTTAAAATGGGCCTGGACGGAGTTTATTAACTGAGGTACGCAACGGCGAGCGTAAACCCGTCATTGCGAGAAAGGAACGAAGTGACTGACGAAGCAATCTGCTGGTGCGGGCCAGAATCCTTAGTGTGCCAGCTTTTCTGGTTTGGTCTTCGGGGCAGATTGCTTCGTCGTTCGTGCCTCACTTCTCGCAATGACGGGGATACGCTTGCGTAACATCACCTAAAACGTATACCGCACACTCAGCCCAACACCTCTCGCGGCGGGTTGCCAGGATAGGCCTTTAGTTGGAACTGCACGCTTGGGTTTGCGGAGCAGCAGTATCGTTTCAGCTACAACCGCTACCGCCGCCACACCGGCGTAAACGGTCACCATACTTTCTTTGGCTTTAGCGTCTTTGGCTTCGTCGTAAGCCTTCCGCCACTGGTCGTAGAGGGGCGAGGTTAGGATTTCGCCATCGCCGTCCGGGTCGACGGTGGTACTCAGAGCATTCAGGTCGTCGAGTTTGGTTTGTATCCCTGAGCGGGTCAACACCGCCTGCACCGCCGCCGCAATACCCACCACGCCAACGGCGATTTTCAGCCCGGTGAGGGGTTTGTAACCAATGAATCGCTCAATGTTTTTTAACTGAATCTGTAAATATTCCTGATTTGGTGCGTATCTCAGCGCCTCCTGGTAACGAGTCTTGGCTTCCCGATACTTTTTCTGATTGTAAAGTTTATTGCCTTCGGCACTCCAGTATTCCGTAACATATCCCTTCGTGATAGGGTCGCTTGGATTAATCACCAGCACTTGCTGGTAAAGTTGTATCGCTTCCGGGCCTTTGTTTTGGCTCAAGGCATCAGATGCCTGTTTGCGAAGGGTAATGGCTTTTTGCGACAATTCAATACGACCTTTAGCATACGCATCTTCCTCGTAACCAGGCACAACGAGCAGGATGCTTTCGTACTTAAATTTTGCCCGTTCGTATTCGCCTCTCACAAATAAACTGTCGCCACTTTTCTTCAAACGATCATATTCATCGTCCATCAGCGCGTACATTTTGAAAGTGGTTTTTGTCGTGGCACGACTTGGTGCGGCCACAAAGAGAGCGACCAGAAGTAGATAGAGAGGTAGAAGTTGCTTTAACATAATTGCTTTATTGAGGCTGTTTTAAGATTTCAGTTTTCGAGATGCAAAGTTGCTTTTCAAATCTTTTTTTATCTTTTTTTGTCATCCCGAGGTACGAGGGACCTTGTATCCGCCACCCAGCAAGGTCCCTCGTACCTCGGGATGACAAAAAAATTTATTTTCCAGACCCCTGAACAGCTTCATTATTTTAAAGTACACGCCCGGATTTTCCGCTGTATTTCCTCAGTGTCCCGAAGAGCCTGGGCTACCTGGTACCAGGCTTTAGCTCCTTCGAGGTCTTCGCCCTGGAAAATGCGGTCGCCTTTGCTCACGTAAATCCCATAAAGTTTTGATGCTTCCGCTGTTTCTACAGCGTTGGTCTTAGCAAATTGTTGAGCCTGTTTGAAATAACCAATAGCAACTGCCTTGCGATTCCCCGGGTTAATGGCTTTAGTGCCCTGATTAATGAGTTCGTCGTATTGAACTTGTAAGGCTTTAGGGTTGGGGAGGTCTACCGGTTTAACATCCGTACCTTCTTTACCTGTTCCACTTGGGGGCAGAGTCGGTGGCGGGTCGTTAATTACTGGTTTTTTATCAATTTCACCCGTCTGTTCGTCCTTCAATTTATCAGTTTGCTCCTTTTCCAACCTTTGTATGTCAATTTCTAATTTTCTCACCTCCTGCCCTTTTCGATTCAGATTACGTGCTTGGTTAAGGTAATCTTTTGCTTTTGCCAAATCATTGGCGTTCAAAGCAATAGTGGCCTGCCTTAAAAGTGACTCATACTTCTCCAACCCGGCCGTACTGAGTTCCGTAGTTGGGGTCAAAGGTGAACCAATCGGGGGTTCAGTGGCTCCAACGGGAGTAGAGACCCGGGAAGTATTCACGGTAACTGGAGGTGGTTTTGTATCTCCAATTGTCGGCCCCGGAGTAACGGTTTCGGGTGATTTATTAACGATTTTAGGTCCACGATTCACCAAAAAATACCCGCCCAACGAAAGTACCAAAGCCAACCCCGATACCCAAACGTACAGCGGGCGAATCACAAAAGGCGTACGGGCGGGTTCGGGAATCGCCTTGGGCTGAGCCACGGGGACTGGTTTCGGTTCGGCCTGATTCGGTTTAGCGGAAACCACAGGTCCAGGCGTGAAAACGTCCGTGCTTTCTTCGGGAAATTGAATGCTGTAAATGTCAGTCAGTTCCGGCTCGGGAGCGGGACTTGGCGTGAGGGCCGCCACGCAGGTGGCTACCCCCTGCCGGGCTATTTCGTTGCGGGCATCTTCGGCCAAGACCTGTTCAAATGCCGCCTTCGCCTGGGCGTACTGCTTTTTGGAAACCAGCTTTTGCGCACCACTCAACCGTTCGTCGATTCGTTGTTGGCGGAGCGTTTTGGCAATGCGTTCCAACTGCCGTTTAGCCGTAGCGTTCTGGCTTTCCAGCGCCAGCACCGCTTCGTAGACGGGTTTGGCTTTGTCGTACTTGGTTTGGGCAAAACAGGCGTCCGCCTCCGTCAGGAGCGCATTCAGTTTGTGCTGACGTTCCGCTTTCTCCACGTCGTCCAACCGGGTGTGGGCCAGGAAGTGCCTGGGATCAACGCGCAGCAATTCGCCGTACCGCGCTTTGGCGGACTGCAACTCGCCGAGGCCCATCAAGCGTTCGGCTTCCTGCCAGAGTTTATCCACCGTTTGCTGGTGAATGGCCGCGTTGCAGGCGGCGATCTGTCGTTTCGCGTGGGCGTTTTTTGGCTCAGTTTTTAAAACGGTTTCGTAAACAGCCCGCGCCTCGGCGTAAGCTCGGCGAGAAAACAACGCGTCGGCTTCGGGTACCAGCGTTGCGATGCCCTGCTCCCGATTCCGGGCCAATTCCTGGGCATCCTTGAGTCCTTGAATTGCTTTAGGATGATTGTCGCGATGGGCAAGAATGGTTTCGTACCGGGCAATCGCCTCCTCAAACTTCTGATCCTGCATGAGTCGTCCGGCCTCGTCCAGCAAAGCGGGTAGGCCGTCGAGCAGGTCGAGGAGTTCCTCTTCTTTCCGGGCGCGTTTTCGCACGTCTTTCACCAAACACCGCCGAATCAGGGTTTGGTACGGTTCCGGCACGTCCCGGACGCGGTCGGGAATGACGACGTTGACGATTTTCTTTTCAATCTCCAACTTCATCACGTGCTCACTTCCCGTTTTATGGCTGGCCATGAAGGGTTTCTCCCCCGTGAAAAGCTCAAACAGAATCACGCCGAAAGCCCACAAGTCGAGGTTGAAACTGACCTTGCCACCCGTAATCTGCTCCGGGGCTTTGTAGGAAGGGGTACCGCGCCCGTCGCTGAGGTCGAAGTCCGAACTGTCGATTTCGTCTTCCTGAACAAGTCGGCTCAAGCCAAAATCAGCGATCTTCGGTACCAAACGGCCCTGGTTGTCGCGGGAAATCAGGATGTTGGCCGGTTTGAAATCCCGGTGAACAATCCGCTGCCGATGCAGGTGTTGCAGCCCGACCAGAATCCCCCGCACCAATTCTTCTTTCTGGGCGAGAGTCAGGGCGGTTTGCCGCATCAGCATCGCCAGGTTGCCATCCGGGTAGTAGCGCATGATGGCAAAATCGCAGACGTTGGTATCGGTTTCAAACCGGTAGCATTCGTCGTAGCGGGCAATGTTGGGATGCCGGGGAATTTTCCGGGCCAGTTGTATTTCCGCCTGGAGCGATTTGCTGTCGTCGCCCTTAAACTCACTGATTTTCACGGCCACCCACTCCGTCTCGACCTGATCTTCCACCTTCACCACCTTGCCGTACGAACCGCTCCCCAGGATGAAGGCGTCATCGTTGGGGCGAATCGGATAGCGTCGGCGGAAGTCCTGAATGGTGGTTAAACTCATTGGGCAAAAACTTACCAGGTGGAAACGGGTAAATCGTCGGTGAAATGGCCAAACATCACCGCGCGCTGCCCATTGGCGGTATTGGCCCGGACGCGCGGGGCCATGTAGTCGTACAATTCGCGGATGGTTACGGTGCGGTTTCGGTTGGCATCGGCTTTCCCGTTCAAACCGTTCAGCAGGAAATGCGTGAATACGCCGCCACCCAACGCCCCACTTTCGTAGGAAACCTGATTGTTTCTCGAAGACAAAATCATCACGGTATTCGCCTGACTACCAGTTTTGCTACTCTCTCGCCAGCCGGTCGGGGCGGTCGTTTTAGTATCGGCCTGACGCATCCTCCCCGAAAGGCAAGCATCGGCGATGCATAATTTGGTTTGGGCGGCCGAAGCCCGAAACGCCGCTTTGACGTCGTCGTAGGAAACGCAACTTGTCCCGCTGTTTTTCATTTCGTAGGGCACGAATCCCTCTTCGGCTCCGTGCCCGGAAAAGAAAAATAAAATCCGGTCCTGGGGTTGGGCCTGCTCAAACAGCGTCAGGGCGTTGAGGATCGACCGGCGGGTGGCGGCCCGGTCGAGCAGCAGCCGGATGTGAGGGGTTGGCACCCGTCCGCCTTTATCCGTTTGCAGAAAGGCCACTACCCGTTTGGCATCCGCATCGGCATTGGGCAGGTCGCCGGTTTGGGCCGTTGACCACTGATAATCGCCCACGCCCACGACGACCGCGTAGGTATTTCCGCCCGATTGTTTCAAAGGCTGGCAGGCCAGCAACAGGTTTAGGGATAGCCACAAGAGGCACATGGCAGGGGGCAAAATTGGGGTAAAAATCAAACGGCGTTTACGCAGACAAGATAGCCCGAAAAATTGTCTTTCGTGCGATGCTGGCAAACCGCGATAAGCTGTTGTAGTTTCTCTTCCTCGGTCGCGTCGGTGCGTAGAATGGCCAACAGGCGCGTTTCGTCGAGTTGTTCAAGTACGCCGTCGGTACACAGAAAAAAGTAGTCGCCCACCTCCACGTTGGTCAGGTGCGTCAGGTCGGGCCGGTCATCGCGGGATTCATCCTGAAGCGCCGCACTGCTGGCCAGAATGGCGCGGCTGAGGCGGTTGCGCCAGGGGTGGGTTTTGGCTTGCTCCGACGTGATGATGCCTGCCTCGACCATTTCACAAACCTGTTTGTGATCCGTGGTGCAGAATTTTATACCCCCACGGCCAACGTGGTACACGCGGCTATCGCCGAGGTTGACCACCGAAGCGCCCTGTTCGTGGAGTTGCAACAGGGCGAGGGTCGTACCCATCCGGCTCACCAAGGGATGCGCTTCGATGTACTTTTTCAAGCAATCGTAGGCTTCCTGCATCGCCTCCCGCATAGCTACTTTGTTGACGATCAGGGGGCGGTTTCGGAGAAAATAATCCGCCACTTGCTGCCCGACAATCCGGCTGGCCTCCTCGCCCCGGTCGGCCCCTCCAATGCCGTCGCAAACTAAAAATATACGGTCGCGGGCCGTAGCCATTCCTGGTTCGGGGAAGATAAAATCCTGATTGTTGGGCCGTTCGCCCGGTTCAGAAAAAGAAAGTGGCGGGTGAATGTGTAATTCCATGCAGGGAAAAAAGTCAGTTTATTGGGTACTATCGGCATCGAAGCAGGACGTGACCCGGTACGTAGCCAGCATTGGTTCGGGAATGCGGTACGTTTCCAGTAAAAATTGGTCATTTCCACCCAACCGAATGCTATTTCCTTCGGAAACGTCGATTTGCTCCGTATCCTTCAGCAAGACTTCATTTAAGTAGGTGCCGTTCAGACTGTTGCGGTGTTGATTGACGGCGGGATCGAAGGCTCCGTTCTGCACCAGGTACCGCAGTTGCCCCCGCCACTTGTCGAACGTAACGTCGAGGGTACAATGCCGACGGCTGATGTAGCATTTCCCTCCGTGCTGAAAGCGCTCCACCGCGACTTCACAATCGCTACCCGTACCAATCACATTTTTGCCGAATCGCAACGGATACACCAAATCCGGGCGGCCCGCGTACGTCAACTGCCCAAAAGTGGGCAACCCCTCGGTAATGGCCGGATCGTAACACGTTTGCATATTCAACAGATTGACCTTTCCACAATTGGGATGCTTGCAAACGATTTCACCCCGCTCCGCATCGGCGGCTTTTACCATAATTGCCTGCCCGCAGTACTGGCAATTGATGAGCGTGTTTTTGAAAGAAATCATGCGTTGGGGCTGCTGGGAACGTCGCGGAGTTTTACTTTTTTCGTTTGATTTTACTAAAAAAGCACTCTTACCCCGTCATTGCGAGCGAAGGAACGAAGTGACTGACGAAGCAATCTGCCAGAGCGGGCCAGCCTACCTGGTACCCCAGTTTTACTGGAATGGTCTTCGGCGGCAGATTGCTTCGTCGTCGTACCTCCTCCTCGCAATGACGGCACTTTGCTCGTCTGCCTAACATCAGTTACAACTGATTCTCCGCGTCGTGCTGATAATCGGGCGTGCCGTCTTCGTCGGTGGCGTCGTTATCGTCGGTATCGGCCACGTAGTTGGCTGCGGGCTGTTCATCCGTCTCCCTGGCGGAGTCATCCACTGGAAGGGAATCGTTATACTGATTGACGCCATCCTCAAAATTATCATTGGTAATTGCCCGGGGTTCAGGCAGTTTTTCGTAGCTAATCACTTCGCTGGTGATCCGATCAAACACAACCCTCCGGTCGAGTTCATCGCCGCCGCCCTCAGTATCGATAATATGAATATCGCGCCCATTTGCGCCTGGTATGACGATCAAATCGATCATCCCGTCGTGGTCGAAATCGTAGCCAATCACCCGTTGATCGCCCCTGAGCATATCTTTAATGATGGGTTCAGGCTCCGCAACCACCTGGACTGGAGGAGAATCCCGGCCCGGTACGGTCGGCTCGTTGGTCGGCGTTGGTTTAAAATTTAGATCTGCTACAAATTCCTGCCGCTGGGCCAGCGATAGGCCCATCCATTCCTCTTTTTGGTACGTGTTATAAACTTGCCCGTGCCAGGCAAACACGCCTCCCGGTCCGGTTTGGGTACGGGCCACCTGAAAGGCTTCCTCAAAACTCAACCCATCGTTGACGATCCCGATTTGAATATCGTCACCGGGAGTAA
>JAJAZB010000170.1 GCA_026785975.1 Cytophagaceae bacterium
CCCCAATACCACAAAAACCGCCGCACCCAATTAAAAATCATCCGCTTCAAATCGGGAATAGAGCAGAGGGCATAGGCCATAGTAAAATCCCCCGGCCGGGTATTTTTAACTATGCTCTATGCCCTCTGCTCTATGCCCTAAACTGCCCTATCTTTGCGGGGTATGATTGCCTTCCCCAACGCCAAAATAAATCTTGGCCTGCGCATCGTTGAAAAGCGGCCCGATGGCTACCACAACCTTGAATCGTGCTTTTACCCGGTGGGCTGGACCGACGTGCTCGAAATCCTGCCCGCTGCCGAACTTACTTTCAAAAGCACCGGATTGACTATTCCGGGCGAGGCTGCCACCAATCTTTGCCTGAACGCGTACCACCTCCTGCGGGCCGACTACGCCCTGCCACCGGTGCGTATTCATCTGCACAAAGCTGTGCCGATTGGGGCCGGGTTGGGCGGTGGTTCAGCCGATGGAGCGTTCACCCTCAAACTGCTCGCTGAACAGTTTAAGCTGGGTCTTTCCGCCGAACAACTTGAAGCGTATGCCCGCCGATTGGGTAGCGACTGCGCTTTTTTTATCAACAACCAACCCCGCTTTTGTGTGGGAAAAGGCGATAAATTTGAAAACTTTTCGCTACTTTTAGCCGGAACCTGGGTGGTTTTGGTCAATCCTGGAATTCATATTTCGACGGCTGAAGCTTATGCGGGTATTACGCCCCGGCATCCGGCTGACGACCTGCGTCAATTGCTCTGGCAACCACTTGAGGCTTGGCGGGCAGCGGTAAAAAATGATTTTGAAGATAGTCTGTTGCCCCGCTACCCGATCCTCGGAAACTTAAAGACTCAACTCTACGAAGCCGGGGCGCAATACGCCAGCATGACGGGGTCCGGTTCGACGGTTTTTGGGCTTTTTTCTGAAGAAACTGATTGTTCGTCGCTTTTTAAAAACCTTTCGTTCTGGCAAGGCGTTCTTTTGTAATACGTTGCTTATTGCTCGCAGTTATGCCCCAGTCATCCGTCCAAAAATCAGCGACCGAACCCTGGCTCACGCGCCGTCGCGAGCCGTTTACGTACCTGCTTACGCTGGGTATGTTGGGGAGTGCGCTGTTGTTTGGCGTTTTGCTGTTTGCCTATTTGATGCGCAAGGGTAGCACTGACTGGCACGACGTTGTTTTGCCCCGAATTTTCTGGGCCAGTACGGCGATTATGATTATTAGTAGCTTTTCGCTGCACGCCGCCAACCGGGCCTTGCGGCACGAGCGATTCCTGCACTACCGGATTTTACTGGGGATTACCCTGCTGCTGGGTCTTTGCTTCGTGGTGATGCAAGTCTGGGGCTGGAAAAGTATGATCGACACCGGGGTTAAGCTGAATAAAGATCTCGCAGGTGCTTTCATTTATTTGCTCTCCGGCGTTCATTTAATTCATATTGCGGGCGGCTTGGTGGCTTTATTGATGCTATGGGCCGAAGCCCTGCGCCGTACCTCGTATGTGGATACCTTCGTGTACGTGGTCAACCCGCCTACTCGGTTGAAAATCCGCTTGATTACCCTCTACTGGCACTTCGTCGATGCCCTTTGGTTAGCCGTATTTCTATTCCTGCTGTACCACCACCAAAAGTAATTTCGCAAGGGGTCAGACTCGGTGTCATCGGATGACTTTTTTGGTCATACGACGACTTGAAAAAAGTTGGGTTGAACCCGTCAGTCAATCTGGTTAGGGCAGCGTTTTTTAAGGTGTCGGACGACCAAAAAGTCGTCGGGGACGCCCAGTCCGACACCTTCTCACTCAATCTTCCTCCGTTTCCTGCGTACTGGCCTGGAGTAAATACGCTCCTTTTTTTACGATCAACCTGTTTCCAATGGGTGCTTGGGGCAATGCTTCGGTTTGCCCATTTTCGCTTTGGCCCGTTTTAACGGGAATTCGGCGGAACGTCAAGGATTTTTCCTGGATGAAAATAACCCGCTGGTCGCCTTCGCTCACGATAGCTTCATCAGGCAGCGTCGCCACGCGCCGACTACCCGTCAGGATGCGCGCCGATACGTACATCCCCGGCAGCAAGCGGCGCTCGATGGCCGCGTCGTTGATGTGGCCGTGAACACGGAGCGTTTTGGTGTCGCCTTCCAGGGTTTTCCCGACTAAATAAATACTGCCTCCGACGGGGTAATCCGCCATGCGGGGCGTGAGCAAAACCAGCTTTTGCCCCTCCCGGATTTTATACGCATCTTTCTCGAAAATCTTCAGTTCCAAGTGTTTGTGTTCGGTACCCACGAGTTCAAACAGCACGTCGGCCGGGTTGGTGTTTTTGCCAATCGTGACATTGATCGCCCGAATATGCCCCCGGATGGGCGCTCTCACCGCCAGAGCGGACACTAATTTTCCGCGTCGCAGTGCCTCGAGCGGCGTACCAAGTAGTTTCAACTTGACTTCCAGTGCATCGACCAGCGTCCGCGTCGACTCAAAGTCGGCCTGGGCTTGTTGCAGGCGGCGGCGGGCACCCACATTTTCTTCGTTGAGCGTGTTTTGACGGGTCAATTCTTCCTGCTGAAACGTCAACCGGCTGCGGGCTTGCAGGTAATCCTGCTGCATCTGAATGTACTCCATGCTTTCGAGCATCGCCAGGGTTTCGCCCTTGCCGACCGAACTTCCTGGTAGTTTGCGCAGAGTCCGCACGTAGCCGCTGATGGGTAAACTCACCGAAGCCATCTGCTGAGCGGGCACGTCGACCATACCGTTGGCCAGAACGCCATCGCTAATCAACGTCGTGTCGAAGCGGCCCGTTTGCAAGCCAATGGCGCTGACTTGAGCCGCCGTGAGGGTGACGAGATCGGTGGGCGGGGCGGGGGCGGCTTCGGTCGTTTGTTCGTCCTCCGCCGGTTGATTGGTGCAACCGGCCAGTTGCCAGCCCAGCAAACCAGTCAGGAAAAACAGCCGTAAAACGGACGCCCGCATCCGTCCACCGGGATTATTGTAATTAATTTTCATAGCCCAACAGGGTTTCCAGTTCGATGACCACTTGATTATACTGCTCAATTTCGGACAGATAATTTTCCCGCAATTGCCAGGCTTGCTGTACACTTTGGAAAAATTCGACGTACTCGATGTCCCCGGCGCGGTAACTTTTCAGGGCGGTGTCCAGAATCAAATCGGCCTGCGGCAAGGCTGTGCTTTCGTAGTAGGTGAGCGAACCCCGATACTTTTCGATTTGCTGCACCAGCACCGCCCGCTGCCCGCTCAGTTGGCGGGTCGTGTAGGCGAGTTGGCTGCGGGCGGCCTGTTCACCCAGTGTGGCCGCCGCAATGCGGGCCTTTTGCGCCCCGGCAAAAATGGGCAGGCCCACGCCCGCCTGCACGACGTTCTGGTTGTGGCGGGTTTCGATGCTTTGGTTGAGTACGCCGACCCGTAAATCTGGTTTTAGACGCTGGCGTTCCACGAGCGTCAGTTGCCCGCTGACCGCCGTTTGTTGCCGGAGCAGGCTCAGCAAGGGATTGTTTTCCCACCGCACGGAGTCCGGTGGAAGGGGCCGTTTCAGAGGAATTTCAACATCAATTTTTAATGAATCGCTGCTGTTCAACAGGGCGCTCAGGGTTTGGTACTGGCTGCTGATGTCCAATCGTAGGCTGTTGGCCCGGTTGCGAATCGCGCGCAGGCGGGCCTGCGCCGAAACCTGTTCGAGCCGGTTCGTTTCGCCGGTTTGGTACCGGATCGTCGCGGCGCGGGCGGCGGTTTGGTAGAGGGTATCCTGGCTTAGCAACAACTCCAGGCGGCGCTGATCGACCAGAAGTTGGTAGTAGACTTGCTTGATGCCCGAAGCCAACTCAACCCGCGACAGGCGAAGCCGGTTTTGGCTCAGGCCCACGTTGCGATTGAACAACTCGGCCTGGGCGCGGTATAGGCCCGGCCAGGCGAAGGTCTGGACCAGGCCAACGGTGTAATCATTGTTCCTAAACGTCTGAATGCGACCGTACTGCACGTCAACATTCGTGCGCGGCAGGTCGAAGGCGGTGCGGCGTAGCGCTTGCTGCTGCTGTACGTCGAGGGTGGCGGATTGCAGCAGCAGACTTTGTTGCTGCCCCGTTTGCAAAGCCGCTTGCAGCGTGAGCAGGCGCTGGGCCGACCCGGTTTGGGCGTAAAACAAAGCGCTGAGCGCGAGGATGATCCGTTTCATGGCTGAATCTGGGCATCTTTTTTCTTGGTAAAAAATCCGTAAATCACGGGCAACACCACCAGCGTCAACAGCGTCGAGGAGAGCAGCCCGCCAATCACGACCGTGGCCAACGGGCGCTGCACTTCCGCCCCTGACGAGGCCGAAAGGGCCATCGGCAGGAAACCGAGCGAAGCCACGGCGGCGGTCATCAGCACCGGACGAAAGCGGATTTTAACGCCGTGCAAAATCCGCTCGTCGAGGCCCTCGAACCCTTCATCGCGCGACTGGTTGAACTGCCCGATGAGCACGATCCCGTTCAGAACCGACACCCCAAACAGGGCGATAAAACCCACCCCCGCCGAAATACTGAAGGGCATATAGCGGAGCCAGAGGGCCAGCACCCCACCAATGGCGGAAAGCGGGATGGCCGTGAAAATCATCAGCGTTTGGGGCAGGCTGTGAAAGGTCAGAAACAGCAGCACGAAAATCAGCAGCAGCGCGATCGGTACGGCCACGGAAAGCCGGGCTTTGGCGGCCTGCAAATTCTCGAAAGCCCCGCCGTACCGGTACGAATAGCCGGGCGGTAGCTTGACCTTGCTTTCAATCGTGCGCTGAATTTCGGCGACCAGACTTTCGATGTCGCGGCCCCGGGCGTTGATCCCGATGGTGATGCGTCGCCGGGTATCGTCGCGCGAAATTTGGACGGGTGCGGACCGGAATCCAACGTCGGCCAGTTCCGAAAGTGGCAGTTGCCCCCCGCCCGGCAGCGGCACGTCGAGTTGGCGCAGGTTTTCGAGGTTGAGCCGGTGCGCGCTGTCGAGTCGCACGACGAGGTTAAATCGTTTTTCGCCCTCAAAAACCACCCCCGCCGTTTGCCCGGCGAAGGCCGTGCGCACCAGCGCGTTGAGGTCGGCCACGTTGACGCCGTACTGCGCGATTTTGTCGCGGCGGTAATTCACCACCATTTGCGGCAAGCCCTGAATCTGTTCGACTTTGCAGTCGGCTACACCGTCAATCGGCTCGATCAGCCGGGCGCATTCGTTGGCTTTTTGGAACAAAACATCCAGGTTTTCGCCGTAAATCTTAACGGCAATGTCCGATTTTACGCCCGTCATCAACTCGTTGAAACGCATCTGAATGGGCTGTTGAACGTCGAAGTAGCCCCCGGCCAACACGGCCAACTCGGCACTCATTTTTTCAGCGAGTTCGTCGCGGGTTTTGGCGGAAGTCCATTCAGATTTATCTTCTTTCAAAATCACCATCAGGTCCGCCGCTTCGATAGGCATAGGGTCAGTGGGCACTTCGGCGCTACCGATTTTACCCACGACTTCTTTCACTTCCGGGAATTTTTCGAGGAGTATTTTTTCGGCTTTGCGGGTCAATTCGATTTCTGAAGTCAGGGATGAACCCGTTGGCATCCGGGTATCGATGGCAAAATCACCTTCATCGAGCGTCGGGATAAATTCCCCACCCAACTGAGTGAACAGCAGGCCCGTGCCGATCAACAGCGCCAAAGCGCCCGCCAGCACCGGAACTTTGTGAGCCAGTGCCCAGCGGATCACGGGTTCGTACACGCGGTACAACCGGCCCATAAGTCGGTCGGAAAACGTTTTTTTGGTTGGCGCGCGCTTACTCAAAAATACCGACGCGGCCATGGGCACGTACGTCAGCGACAGCACCAGCGCCCCCAAAATGGCGAAACTGACCGTCTGCGCCATGGGCACGAACATCTTGCCTTCGACGCCTTCCAGGGCTAAAATGGGTAGGTAAACCATCAAAATAATGATCTCGCCAAAAGCCGCCGAACGACGAATCTTGCTGGAAGCAACGATCACTTCCCCGTCCATTTCGGCCTGCGACATGGTCATGGTTGGAGGGTTGGAGGGTTTGAGGTTTGAAGGGTTTGAGGTTGGAAGCATATTCACTTTCAAACCGCGCGGCGGACCGCCTTCAAAGGCTACGCGCCCCGCCTTCAAACCTTCAAACCTCCGGTGCAGGTGATGCACGACGCTTTCCACGATAATGACGGCGCCGTCCACGATTAGCCCGAAGTCGATGGCCCCGAGGCTCATCAAATTGGCCGAGATACCAAAAAGATTCATCATGCCCAGCGTGAAGAGCATCGACAGTGGAATGACCGAAGCCACCACCAGCCCCGCCCGCCAACTACCCAGCAGAATGACCAGTACGAAAACGACAATCAGCCCGCCTTCGAGCAGGTTTCTGGACACCGTGCTGATGGCCCGGTTGACCAGGCGGGTACGGTCGAGGAAGGGATGAATTTCGAGACCTTCCGGCAACGTTTTCTCAATCGCGGTGATGCGCTCCTTCACCCCCCGGATCGTCGCCGCCGAGTTGGCCCCTTTCAACATCATTACGACGCCCCCGGCGGTTTCGCCGACGCCGTTGTAGGTCATCGCGCCGTAGCGCACGGCGTGCCCGTAGCGCACCTCGGCGATGTCGCGCACAAGCAGGGGAATGCCGTCCTGGGTGCGTACCACGATGCTTTCAATGTCGGCCAGGCTTTTCACCAGTCCTTCGCCCCGAATGAAAAATGCCTCACTGCCTTTCTCGATGTAGCTACCGCCCGTGTTGGCATTATTGGTTTCGATGGCGTGGAAAAGTTCGGTCAGGGTGACTTGGCTCGCCCGGAGGCGTTCGGGATCAACGCTCACTTCGTACTCTTTCTGAAACCCGCCAAAACTGCTGATTTCGATCACGCCCGGAGTACCGGATAATTGCCGCCGCACCACCCAATCCTGAATGGTACGCAGGTCGGAGAGGTTGTAGCGATTCTCGTAGCCTTTGCGCGGGCGAATGATGTACTGGTAAATTTCACCCAGGCCCGTGGTGATGGGCATCAGTTCGGGCTGGCCAAAGTTGGCATCGATGTCATTTTCGGCAACTTTGAGTTGCTCCGAAACCAACTGCCGACAGCGGAGTACGTCGGCGGTTTCCTCAAAAACAACCGTAATCACCGAAATACCCATGCGGCTCACCGAGCGGATCTCGACCTGCTGCGGAATATTGGCCAGCGCCAGTTCGACGGGCGCGGTGATAAACTGCTCGATTTCCTGCGCCGACAGTGCCGGGGCGCGGGTAATGACCTGCACCTGGTTGTTGGTGATGTCGGGCAAGGCGTCGATGGGCAACTGCGTGACGGCGTACCCACCCCAGCCAGCCAGCGCCAGCACGAGTAGAA
>JAJAZB010000171.1 GCA_026785975.1 Cytophagaceae bacterium
GGCCAACGCTGGCTGCACCGCGCGCTCGTCAACCAGGTGACGCATCTGACTTCCATTGGCACCACGCGGCGGTTGGCGCTATCGTTTTATGATTTCCCGGACGCCCTCAAGTCCCGAATTTTTGTGGTGCCGCCGCTACTGCGGGCCGAGGTGCTGGGGGCGGTCCGACGAGTCGATGAGGCTTTTCGGGTCGGTGAGGCGTCTTTCCTCCTCGCCTACACCACGCATCACCGCCTGGCCGAGGATCTCATCGCCTGGAACAAAGCCCATCCCCAAACCCGCATCGAGGCGTTTTGGGATAACCCGGACGCGGACGAAAGCTGGGCCGCATCGCCAACCCTCACCTTTCACCGCATCAACGCTGAGCGGTTTCTCGATGCCATGCGGCGTTGCCGGGGGCTGGTGAGTACCGCCGGGTTCGAGGCGATTTGCGAAGCCATGTACCTGGACAAACCGGTGATGATGCTCCCGGTGCCGGGGCATTTTGAGCAGGCCTGCAACGCCTACGACGCCGAGCGCGCCGGGGCGGGATTACGCGCCACGTCGTTTACCGAACTGGATCGTTTTCTGGATTACCTGCCCAGGCATCAATCGGTGCAGGCGATTTTTCGGCACTGGCAGGGCCAAACCGTCCCCCGTTTTCTGCAACACCTGACCGATGCATTCGGCGATGCGCCCGCCCGAATTCCGCGCCTGATTCGCTGGAGTGGCCGGTGGCTGCGGCGCTAAAAACCCGCTAAATCTTGTTCGGTATCTGCTTTTTCTGAATGATTACACGGACGGTTTTTAGTATCTTTCCTACGTCTGTAGTTTTGCTTCCTAAATCTTCATTTTTAATGACTCTGCGAATGTCTGTTTTTACTTACCGCCTGCTTGGTCTGTTGCTGGTGGGTGGTTCGCTGGCCGCTACCCAGCACCGCGACGATTTGACTGCCGTTTTTACCCGCATCAACGACGATGTTCAACGCAACGGCCGCGCCTATGAAACGCTCGGCGACGCCACCCGCACTATCGGCCACCGCCTGACGGGTAGCCCCAACGGGCAACGGGCCGAAGAATACGCCCTCGCCCTACTGCGGCAATACGGCTACGCCGACGTGCGCTACCAACCCTTTGAAGTGGAGGCCTGGAGTCGCGATACGGTCACCCTGGCGATTGCACCGGGCAAGAGTGATAATTTCCGGGAAGTACCCGTCGTGGCACTGGCGCACTCGCCCGTGGACGCGAAGGTGAACGGCCCCATCGTGGACGTAGGCGACGGGTTGGAAGAAGATTTTGAGGCAAAAAAAGACCTTGTCAAAGGGCGCATGGTGCTGACCAACATTGGGTTGTTGAAAGAACCAAAAATGCGTAAAAACCTGCACCGCAGCGAAAAAGCGGCCATTGCCATCCGCTACGGCGCGGCGGGAATCATCATGGTCAACACCGTGCCGGGGGAAGTGTTGCTCACGGGTACGGCCTCAGTGACGGGTTCGCTCATCCCGATTCCGGCGGTGTGCATTTCGCTCGAAAGCGGGCGACAGATCCGGGATTGGATGGCCACCGAAAAACTGATGGCCTTCGTGGATATGCACAATTTCAACCGTCCAGTGAAAGCCCGCAACGTCATTGCGACGTTGAAAGGCCGCACGAAAGAAAAAATCGTCATCGGCGGTCACCTCGATTCCTGGGATTTGGCCACCGGCGCAATCGACAACGGCATCGGCTCGTTTGCCATTCTCGACATCGCCCGGGTCTTTAAAAATCTGAACCTGAAACCCCGGCGCACCATCGAATTTGTGATGTTTATGGGTGAAGAAGAAGGACTGCTCGGGTCGAAAGCCTACGTGAAAGAAGCCCTGCGCAACGGCAGTATCGATCAGGTACGTTGCATGGTCAACCTCGACATGGTCAATAATCCGCGCGGGTTCAACGCCTCGGGCCGCAGCGAACTGGTTCCCCTGCTGACCCAAATTGGCGAACGCATCAAAGCCCTCGATCCGCTTTTTGCCAACGTCATCGGCAACCAGGCGGGCCTGCACTCCGACCACCAGAGTTTCATGCTCGAAGGCGTACCGACGCTCCACCCCACGGGCGGAATCAGCCCGCAGGCGGCAGGTTGCTACCACGCCAACTGCGACCGGTTCGACCTCGTGAACCGGCAGGAACTGCAAAACACGGTGCGCTTCACGGCCATGTTGCTTTACGCCCTGGCCGATGCCGCCGACCTGCCCGCCAAGCGTCTGCCCAGCGAACAAAACCGGGATTTTTTGGTAAAACAAGGCTTGAAAGAGCAGTTGATTCTGGGCAAAGACTGGCGCTGGACGGAGCGGCAGTGAGTGCCGGAAAACCGTAGTTTTAAAAATCGCACGGACATGAATGTTGCAGAAAAAATCCGACTGACCGAAGCACAGGAAGCTATTCTGATGCAGGGCGGTGTCGTGGCGATTCCGGCGACGTGGGAAGAGTTTTGGGAATTCCTTCAGGAAACAAACTACCGGGCCGAATACCACAACGGAAACATCCTCATCATGGGCTTAGCGGCTTTTATCCACGAATTGCTGGTTGGGCAGATCATCACCCTGCTGACTAATTTTTACAAAGGCAAGGGTTTTCTGGTGGCGGGCAGCAACGTGGGCGTGAAAACGGATGGGCTGCAAAACGGCTACTACAACCCCGACGTGACCGTGGTGGAGGGCTTGCCGATATTTTGGAAGAACTCCATTGCCGTCATTACCAACCCGTACCTCGTCGTTGAGGTGCTTTCGGAATCCACGTACAACTACGATTTACACCACAAACTCGCCAAGTACGAGAAGCTGGAAAGTATGTTTGAGGTGGCCTTCGTGGACCGCTTTCACCGGGAAGTACAAACCTTCCGCCGCACCAACAACCCGAAGGTCTGGACCCAAACCTTTTTCACCCATCCCGACGAGGTGGTGAGCCTGGGGGATTGCACCGTGCCGTTGGGCGAGATTTTTGCGGGCTTACCGGAAGGGCTGGCGTAGATTTCCTTACCTCGGTCTGTGGCACACAGAACGAAATTTCTGATGGGGATAGCCCGGAATCTTTCATTCTTTGTGCCACAGACCGAGGTGAGGGGCGTAAACTTAACTCTCGGGTTGGATGCCAATGATTTTTTCGGTTTCTTCAACCCTGATTTACCAATTTCCTTGTGGAGTTTAAGCCGTGTAGCCGGTTCATTTATAGCAACCACGTGTTTTTACAAATGGCCGGGCGGGTGATCTCAGCGGATGACGTGGAGGCCGTTGCTACGAGGGGAGAAGTCATCCGGGTTTACGCGGACGAAAAACCTTTTCCTTGTTTTTTACTGCTGAGTTGGAAGAATTTATTGGCGTTGCCCGTGGTCATTGCTCAAAACCAGAATGACGCCACCTGCATTGTGGTGACC
>JAJAZB010000172.1 GCA_026785975.1 Cytophagaceae bacterium
GGGTAGGCGAGGATTTGGGCGAAAAGTAGGAAAAAATGTCTGAACCAAAAATTGTCTGAACTGGGATTGGTCGGGATTTTAGGATGAAACAGGATTTTCAATTACCAATCCTGTTTCATCCTAAAATCCCGACCAATCCCAGTTCAGACAATTTTTGGTTCAGACATTTTTTCCTACTTTTCGCCCAAATCCTCGCCTACCCTCACCTTGAACCGTTCCAATTTCTTGAAAACTACCTCGCTTGGGCTGGCAGCTTTGACCGCTTCTGAAGCCACCGCAAGTACCCAATCCGCCACCCAAAACGTGCTTTTCTTTTGTCCACGCTGGGGAAGCGAAGCCCTCAGTCCACCGGATTTTTGCCGGAAAGTGAAAGACGCTGGCTACGACGGTGTCGAGATGGTTTTTCCGGAAGAGGTTAAGGATCAGAGCCTTTGGTACTCCTTGCTGGCCGATCATGGGCTGCAAGTCATCACACTTCAGGTACAGGCCGGAGCCGACGATGTGGACGAAAACTTTCGGCAGTTCGAGAAGTACCTCCGCGTAGCCGCTCAGGCCAAACCGCTCTTTATCAACTCCCACACCGGCAAAGATTTCTATTCGTTTGAAGAAAACAGCCGGTTTATCCGCCGGGGGTTCGAGATGGAAAAAGAGTTGGGCGTGCCCATTTATCACGAAATTCACCGGGGCAAATTCAGCTTTCATTCCTCCCCAACCGTGCAGATGGTCGCGGCTTTTCCCGACCTGAAACTCGTGGCCGACCTCTCCCACTGGTGCTGCGTTTCCGAATCGTTGCTCGGGGAAAAACAACAGAAAGCGCGGTTGGAAACGGTATTTCCGCGTTGCTACCACGTTCACGCCCGGGTGGGTTTTCCGGAAGGCCCGCAGGTCAATGATCCCCGGGCGCCCGAATGGAAAAGCGCCCTGGACGCGCACCTCGGCTGGTGGGATCGCATCGTGGCCCTGCGCCGGGCGGCGGGCGTGGCGAACGTGACAATTTCGCCCGAATTTGGTCCCGCCGCATCCGGGTACCTGCCTACGTTGCCTTACACTCAACAGCCCGTGGCCGACCAGTGGGCCATCAATAAATACATGATGGACTTGCTGCGAAAGCGGTATAATTTAGTTTAATGTGTTAATTTCTAATGTGCAAATTTCCAATGGGTAAATTCCCGGTTGATCCGTTAAAACCGTTATGGAAGGCTACGAAAATAATGTGATCGTGATGAAAACGCTCCAGTTCTCGCTTGGGATTATGGCCTTTACTGACGTCTTGGGAGCAAATCGTAGGTTTGTGTTCGCCAATCAACTGCTCAAATCCGGTACTTCGATTGGGGCTAACGTCAGGGAAGCGCAGAGTGCCGAGAGCAAAGCCGACTTCGTCCATAAAATGAAAATTGCCTCCAAAGA
Source organism: Cytophagaceae bacterium (assembly GCA_026785975.1). Lineage (GTDB taxonomy): Bacteria > Bacteroidota > Bacteroidia > Cytophagales > Spirosomataceae > JAJAZB01. Next base: position 1,408 of record JAJAZB010000172.1, read on the forward strand.
AGCCGAAGAGACCGAATATTGGCTCACGCTCTGTTTACTCGCCCCGAATTACCCGAACCCGGAAGAACTTTTACCAGGTGTGAGAGAGATTCTTAAAATTTTAGGCAAAATCATTTCATCCTCCAAATAGATTCCCGAACCGAGAAACTGTCCATTAGAAATTTTCACATTAGAAATTTTCACATTAATCTGACCTCCGACCTCAACCATGCAACCAGAAAAAACCCTCGAACCGATTGATTACGGCGTTTTCCTGATTTATTTCATCATCGTGTCCAGCTACGGCTATTGGATTTATAAACGCAAAAAAGCAAAAACTGCCACCGCCTCCACCGACTTCTTCCTCGCCGAAGGCTCTCTGACGTGGTGGGCCATCGGCACCTCGCTAATTGCCTCCAACATCTCCGCTGAGCAGTTCATCGGTATGTCGGGCAATGGCTTTTCGATGGGCCTCGCCATCGCCACCTACGAGTGGATGGCCGCCGCCACGCTGCTGATCGTCGGAATTTTTTTCATGCCCATTTATCTCAAGAATCATATTTTCACGATGCCGCAGTTTCTGACCAAGCGGTACAACGACACCGTGGCGACCATCATGGCCGTCTTCTGGCTGTTTTTGTACGTGCTGGTCAACCAGACGTCCATTCTATTTCTGGGGGCGCTGGCCGTTTCGACCATCTCCGGGCTGGATTTTTGGTTCTGCATGATTGCCCTGGCCGTTTTTGCACTCATCATCACCATCGGCGGGATGAAGGTTATTGGCTATACGGACGTAATTCAGGTGTTTTTCCTGATTCTGGGCGGGCTGGCAACGACGTACCTCGCCGTAAGTCTGGTAGCTGAACAGAATGGCACGCAGGGGCTGGCAAATGGCCTCAGTATTATGCTGGATAAATCAAGCGATCACTTCAACATGATTTTCAATCGTGGAAATCAGAATTACGCGGCACTGCCGGGTCTGACCGTGCTTTTCGGTGGTATGTGGATCGTAAACCTAAACTACTGGGGTTGTAATCAGTACATTACGCAACGTGCCCTGGGTGCCGACCTCAAGACGGCCCGCACCGGCATTCTGTTTGCGGCCTTTCTGAAACTGCTCATGCCAATCATCGTCGTTATTCCGGGCATTGCAGCCTACACACTCTACCAGCAGGGCTTGTTCCAAACCGACATGATGACCAACGGCGAACTCAACCAGGACCGTGCGTATCCCGTACTGCTCAACCTGCTGCCCACGGGCCTGAAAGGTCTTTCGTTTGCCGCGCTGACGGCGGCCGTCGTGGCCTCGCTGGCCGGTAAAGCCAACTCCATTTCAACCATTTTCACGCTCGACATTTACCGCAAATTTATCAATCCTAACGCCACCGAGAAAAACCTGGTGACTGTGGGGCGCATCGCCATTCTGATTGCGTTGATTCTGGCGATTATCATCTCGCCGTTCATGGGCATCGACAAAAAAGGCGGGTTTCAATTTATTCAGGAAATGACCGGGCTGGTATCGCCGGGCGTTTTTGCCGCCTTCATCATGGGCTTTTTCTGGAAAAAGACCAACACGGCAGGGGCGATGTTCGCCATTATCGGGGGCTTTCTGCTGGCGTTGTTCTTCAAAAATTATCTGGCCGACCTGGTGGATCTGTCTCCGCTGGCCCCCTACGGATTTGCCGTGCAGAACCCGACGACGGGGCAGTACGAAATGCCCTTCCTGGACCAAATGGGCTTTGTTTTCCTGATTTGCGTGGCCGTGATGGTGGTGCTGGCGTTGATCGACCCCAAGTCCAAAGACAACCCCAAAGGTCTGGCCATCGACGCGTCCATGTTCAAGGTATCGCGGGGTTTTGCTATTGGAACGTCGATTGTGGTCGCGGTGTTGGTGGTATTGTACACGGTGTTCTGGTAAATCCCGCCGAGTCCCGTCGGGCGGCTTTTGGGCCGTCCGGCGGGTGAACCCCTTCAAAATAGCAGTAGCCAGATAAACCCCGTCCGGCGGGTGAAACTTCCAAATAAGCGGTGCCGAGTACTCGGCACCGCTTATTTTTGTCAAATGTCTGCTTCGCAAAAAACGCTCCTCGTCATCGCCGGGCCAACCGCCGTGGGCAAAACGGCCCTCTGCGTCCGATTGGCGCAGGAATTAAAAACTGATGTGGTTTCGGCGGATTCCCGGCAATTTTACCGGGAACTAACCATCGGAACCGCCAAGCCAAGCCTCGAAGAAATGGGCGGCGTCCGGCACCATTTTATCGACAGCCATTCCATCGCCGAAACGTACACTGCCGGAATGTACGAGGCGGATTGCCTGCGCTGCCTGGCAGAACTTTTCCAGAAAAAAGACGTCGTAATTCTAACGGGGGGTTCGGGGCTTTTCCTGAAAGTCATCACGGATGGCCTGGATGAAATGCCGCCCGCCGTACCCGAAATCCGGGAAGCCCTGCAGGCGTGGATGCAACAAGACGGGTTGCCCGCGCTGGTTGAAGAATTGCGCCAATCCGACCCGGTTTACTGTGAAAAAGTTGACAAAAAAAACCCCCAGCGCATCATTCGGGCGCTGGAGGTGTGTCGGAGTACGGGGCAACCGTATTCTGATTTTCGGCGGGGAGCAAAAGTCGCTCGACCGTTTCAAAGCCTAAAAATCTGCCTGACCCGCGATCGCGACGAACTCTACGCCCGCATCGACAGCCGCATGGACGCAATGCTGGCCGCTGGCCTGATCGACGAAGTCCGCCCGCTCCTACCCTACCGCCATCACAACCCCTTGCAGACGGTGGGCTACCAGGAAGTTTTCCCCTACCTCGACGGCCTCTACGACTACGCCGAACTGGTGCGGCTACTCAAGCGCAACTCCCGCCGCTACGCAAAACGACAACTCACGTGGTTCCGCAATCAGGGCGATTACGAGTGGATCGACCCTAAATCAATGCTGAATGCTGAATTATGAATGCTGAATTGGAAAAGAAATACATTCATTCAGCATTCAGCATTGATTACCCGACTCCCACCAATTCGAGGTCAAAAATCAGGTCTTTACCGGCCAAAATGTGGTTGGCGTCGAGGGTGACTCTATCCTCGGTAAGTTCGGTGACGGTCACGGGAATCACCTGTCCGTTGCCGTCCACGTGCATATTGAGTTGCATACCCACTTCGAGCGGAATATCGGCGGGAATTTCGGTGCGCTCCACGTCGGTGATCATCTCCTCGTTGATCGGCCCGTAGGCTTCCTCAACTGGAATATTGACGGTTTTTTTCTCGCCCACGCTCATGCCCGTTATGCCCGCATCGAAACCGGCAATGACCATGCCGCTGCCTAATTGAAATTCGAGCGGATCCCGACCTTCCGAACTATCGAAAATGGTACCATCGTTGAGGCGGCCCGTGTAGTGTACCTGTACGGTATCGCCTGATTTTGCCTGTGCCATAAAAGTCAATGTTTTGAGTGTTAAATATGTCCGTTGAGGGGTCTGGATTCCGATAAAAATCCGTGCCTTTATTCCTAAACCGACCCTCTTTTTTGTAAAGGAGCGGCAAATGTAAACGAAAGGGCGGGTTGGTGGGGACTGGAAAACGGCTATTTTTGGCAAAAACTACCAAAACCCAGGCATGGAAATTCTCACCGTTTTAATAGCTTTATTGCTGGGTGCCCTGGGCGGTTACGGCCTGTTCAGCTTCTTTCACCGCCGTCGGCGCAACGAACGCCAACTCATTCGCAACGAGTCGGTGGTGCTGCTGGAGCGGATCGAGAAGGTTTTTAAAGTCGTTTTGGCCGAGGGCCATTTCTCCGAAATCTACGATCACCAGAGCCACAAGGAA